>SLCP01000120.1 GCA_007125735.1 Coriobacteriia bacterium
CGCCGAACGCCTCGGCGAGATCGCAGAGACGGTGGCTCGACAGGCGCGGGAACGCGATGAGCGAGAGCTGGAGCGTGTCGAGCCACGGCCCGCCGAACCGCGACGAGCCCGCGAGGCCCTCGAGGAACGCGCGATCGAAGGGCGCGTTGTGCGCCACGAGGGCGCGCCCGGCGGCGAACGCGGCTAGATTGATCGCAGCCTTCTCGGGCGGAGGCGCGCCTGCAAGCGCCGCGTCGTCGATGCCGGTGAGCTGCACGATCTCCGGAGGGATGGGTCGGCCCGGGTCGACCATCGTATGGAACCGCTCGACGATCTCCGGGCCGCGCATGAGCGCGGCGGCGATCTCTATGGGCGCGTCGCGGCCCGGGTCGAACCCGGTCGTCTCGATGTCGACGAGCACGACGTCCTCTTCGAACCCGAAGACCTCTTCAGGGACGCGCGCAAGCACCGCGGCGTACGCCTCGGCGACGTCGGGATCGGTGCCGGGAACCAAGAAGCGGGACAGGCCTGCGCTCATCACCCGACAAGACTAGCACGCCGCCCCGACAGTGTCGGGACGGCGTGCGTGAGCGCGTATGCAGCATCGCCCGGAGGCGACGCGGGACTCGATCGACGAGGCTACTTGCTGCCCGCCATCACTCGCGAGTGCACGAGGAGCGACCCGTCATCGCCCTCGACAAAGTTCCACTCGTAACCAAAGGACATGCCCTGTGCCTGTTGCCAGCCAAGCACCGAGACACCCCCGTCGATCTCGATGGGCTCCTCGACGCTGTAGCCCGAGATCTGGTAGCCCTCAAGCGTCTGCTCGAACGCTTCCGCAGCGCCATAGTTCTGCTGAGTAGCTGCGGGAAGCATGGTGAACGCGCGCTCGTACTCCTTGTTCGCGCACGCCTCGTAGTACGCGGTCACGTACTCAACCGGCGTCATGTCGGCCGGTACCACAGGGGCCGTGGCCGGATCGAACGCGGCGGCCGGAGGCTGCGAGGGCATACCGGGCGGCATGCCCGACGGGTCTGTCGCCGAGAGCATCGGCGCCGGGACGGTGGGCTCGGCGGCAGTGCCCGCGCGCGAGTTCTGCCACACGAGAAGGGCGACAATGGCGACGAGCGCCACCGCCGCGACCGCAAGGATAGAGGTGAGCTGCTTTTGCCCGAGAGCGGACATGGCGGGTCCTTTCTTTCGCTTGCCTGAACAGCGCGGATGCGCGCACCGATGATACTGCCGCAAGCGGTAACGCACAATCACCGCTCGCGCGCACTGTCCGCAGCGAGAATCGCGCCAACACTCGGGCGCTGGGGGATCGTCGTCCCGAGGCCGGGAGCCTACCGTCCCGAGGTCGCCCCTGCTTCGCAACGGGCCCCGCGAGCCTGCGCCTTCCCGCCCCGCGCCTTCCCGCACGCCGAGCACGCGCCCGCGCACGACGTGAGCGTGAGAGCGTTGCACCGCGGGCAGCGAACGTCGGCCGGGCCGATGGGCGCGCCGCACGTCGGGCACGTGGCCGGGGCACCACACATCTAGGCCACCCCGATCAGCCGTGCGAGCAGGCCGCCCACGACGAACGCGAGACCCACGGAGGCGGCGAACAGACCGGCGAGGTAGCGTGCGCCGCGTTCCTTGGCGATGACCATGACGCTCGCGATGCACGGCACGAAGAGCGTGATCGTAACCATCGAGACGAGCAGTTGCGCGGCGGTGAGATTCATCGTGAAGAAGCCGGCGGCTCCAAAGTCGCGGCGAACGAAGCCCATGACGAACGCCGTCGCGGCCTCTGCGGGCAGTCCGAGCCAGCCCACGGTGAGCGGAACGGCCCACTGTTGGATGGCCGCGAGCGCGCCGGTCACCTCCATGGTCGAGATGAGAGCAGCGCCCACGAGGAAGAAGACCGTGACCTCCTTCATGAAGTGCCACACCTTCATCACCGTCTTGCGGATGACGTTGTCGGCGCGCGGGACACGTAGGCTCGGGATGTCGATGAGCAGGTCTGTCGAGGTGCCCGGCGTCAAGCGCGAGAGCACCGTTCCCACGCCCACGAAGATGAAGAGCAGCGCCGCGAAGTAGCCGGCAGCATAGGCCGGTCCCACACCCGCCATGAGCGCCGCGATGACCGCGATCTGAGCCGAGCACGGGATCGCGATCGCCATGAGGGCGGTCGCGATGATGCGCTCGCGCTTCGACCCGAGGATCCGGGTGGTGAGCGTGCCCATCGTGACGCACCCGAGCCCGAGGATGAGCGGGATGACCGCACGGCCGTTGAGACCCATGCCCGAGAGCGAGCGATCTGCAAGCGCGGCTATCCTCGGCAGGTATCCGGAGTCCTCGAGCAGCGCGAGCAGCAAATAGAAGCCGGTGACGAGCGGCAGGATCACGCCGAACAGGTACACGGGGGTCATGGTGAGCACGCCGAACTCGCCGGCGACGATCGTGAAGAGCGCACTGCCTTCTGCGAACACACGTCCGACTACGCCCTCTACGAACGGCACGAAGTACTCTTCGAGCACGTCTTCCGCAAGCCAGTCCACGAGTCCGCCGGCGAGCCACTCGCCGAGCACGATGTACATGCCGTACAGGAGCAGCGCAAGCATCGGCAGACCGGTAGCGGGGTGCATCATCGCGCGGGAGAGGCGGGTCGCAAAGCTCGTGCCCTCGGTCGTGTGAGTCACGACGTGACCGACGATGTCGTTCACGCGCTCGCGACGGCGCAAGTAGATCTCGTCCCGCTCGCCTTCAGGCTCGATGCCGTGGCGCTCGGCGACGTTCTCGTCGCCTTCGAGGACGAGGAGCGCCTCGGCCCGCGTGCCGACCCGTGCGGCCATGAGCACGAGCTGCTCCTCGAGCTCGTGGTCGGAGATGCCGCAGCGTGCGTCGGCGAGCGCCGCCTTGAGTTCGTCGATGCCCTTGCCCCGCACGGCAACGGTCTCTATGACCGGCACGCCGAGGAGGTCTGAGAGCAGGTCGCGGTCGATGCCGACGCCACGGGAGCGGGCCTCATCGGCCATGTTGAGCGCGACGACCATCCGCTTGCCCATGTCGAGGAGTTGCAGCGTGAGGAAGAGATCGCGCTCGAGATGTACGGCGTCGACGACGTTGAGCACGACGTCGGCTTCCATGATCACATCACGGGCGACGCGCTCCTCGTCGTTGAAGGAGGAGACGCCGTAGACGCCGGGGGTGTCCACGACGTCGAACTCACCGAGCTGTCCACGCGTGAGCTCGACCGTCGTTCCCGGGAAGTTGCTGACATCGACGTACGTGCCGGTCAGCGCGTTGAATACGACGGACTTGCCGACGTTGGGGTTGCCCGCCAACACAAGCGTTGCCGCCCCCTCGCGATGTTCGAGTGGCGTGGGGGCGTGGCAGTGGGCCGAAGTCTGCTCCGTCATCTCAGTTGCGCTCCCCCACCCGCCGGACGTCGATCTTGCGGGCGAGGTTGCGACCGATGGCGATCTCCTGCATGCCCGAGCGAACGACCACGGGACCCGCCGGCACGCGGGTGATGCACGAGATGCACGCACCCTCGGCCATGCCGAAGCGAAGCGCCGTGATGCGCGCCATCTCATCGCCGATCGCCACGACCTCGCATGCATCGCCCCTGCGGAGCCGGTCGAGCGTGAGAGTCTCGGCCGTGGCGGCCGTTTCCTGCGTGTCGTGTGTCGCCATCGTCGCGCCTCCTGCGTGTAGGGCCG
>SLCP01000035.1 GCA_007125735.1 Coriobacteriia bacterium
GAACGTCTTCGAGCTGCATGACTCACTCCTTTCCCGGGGAGTCGACGGGTGAGGTCGACGAATCCTCGACGACGCCGATGACGGTGTCCACCCGCCACTCGGCGAACGAGCGTGCGATACCAGGACTTGCGAGCACGGACAATCGCCTCTCGGCGGGAAGCTCTTGCGCCGCCTTGAGGAGCACCGACAGACACGCCCCATCGATGCCGGAGGCCTCCGTCATGTCGACGACGACCTCCCCGACACCTGATTCGAGCACTTCGAGAAGCCCGCTCCGCAAGACCTCGAGGCCTTCGTAGCCGAGTGGCTCGGCCACGACGATCCTCTCCGGTTGCGGAGCGCTCTTGGCTTTGCGTGGCACGGACGATCCTCCCCTTGGACATGCTCTGTCTCGCCTGAACGGACCTATACGCATCCTTACGGCGAGCACACGACATCACTGAATAGGTAAATCGGCTGTATTGCCTAGACCTTTAGGGCACAATTCGGACAAAAGTACTAGGACTGCGGTGCACCTCCTCCCCGCCCCGGTCGAAGAGTCAAGCGGAACGGACCGCACTACGGCCGCACGATTCCGAGGCGCACACCCACGCTGATCGCCTGACTGCGTGAGGTCACACCGAGCTTGGAGAAGACCTGGTGCAGGTGGTTCTTGACGGTGCTCTCCGAGATGCCGAGCTCTGCGGCTATCTGGCGGTTGGTGAGCCCCTCGGCCACCATGGCAAGCAGCTCGTGCTGACGCTCGGTGAGCACCGATCCCCTCTCACCAGGGCAGCACGACTCGAGCTTGTCGCGCATCTCGCGTACGGTCTCGAGAAGTCCCCCGATGACGTGCGTGTCGAGCACGAAGCGACCCTGGGCCACGGCACGGATCGCATCTATGAGGGTCTCGGCCTGGTTCTCTTTCAGGACGTACCCCCGCACTCCCGCATCGAACAGCGCGAGGATCGCACCGGTATCGAGCGAGTCGCCGAGCACGATGATGCCGCTGTCAGGAGAGGCCGCAACGCACGCGACGATGTCGTCTATCTCACCCTCGGGACGCGAGTGGTCTGTCTCGACGATCACCACATCGGGAGCGAACTGAGCCATCGCGTCGATCGCCAGCTCGCATGTATCGGCCTGCGCGACGATGGTGGCGTCACCACCCGATTCGAGCAGCATCGAAAGGCCCTGCCGGTAGAGCGCGTTGGCCATGACCATGACCACGGAAACGGTCGAATCCGCCGGTCGCACGGGCGCCCCCTTCGTGCATCACGGATGTTGGAACGAGTTGTCGGCTACAGCATACCTGAACGATGCGACGTGCGGACTCGTTGAGTGCGGCAGCAAGAAACGTAAAGTCCGAACGTTTCATGGCCGATACACCCTCTTGACAGTACGCTGTACCCGGCCGTGTGGCACGGTGCCGGTCGCGTTGCGACACGGCGGACGATCCCTAGACGTAAGGGGGAACCATGATTGCGCGTAGATTCTTGCTCGTGCTCCTGAGTCTCATGCTCTTCGCAGGACTGGCGCTGCTGCCTGCCTGCGGAGGCGACGAGGAACCGGCACCCGTCGAGCCGGCGCCCGTCGAAGAAGAGGAAGAGGCGGAGGCTCCTGAGATCGACGAGGTAGCCGAGATTCTCCGCCTCTCCGACGAGTACCTGAGTTCTGAGTTCTCCCAGAACTGGGTCGTCAACGCCGCTGACGTCCACGAGCTCGTGTTCGAAGAAGGCGACGACTCCTTCCAGATCATCGACGTGCGCGAGTCTGCAGACTATGCGGCCGGGCACATCGAGGGCGCCATCAACATCCCGTACGACTCCATCGTCGACGACCAAGAGCTCGCGAAGCTCGACTCCACCAAGACGCAGCTGCTTGTCGACTACGACGGCTCAAGGGCCACGGGCGTCGTGCTCGTGTACTCGCAGCTCGGTTACGACGCGATGTTCCTGCGCTTCGGCATGAGCGGCTGGACCACCGACCCGGCGATCGTCGGGGCGGAGATCTGGGACGGCGTGGGCGGCGACTACCCGGTCACCACCGAGGGCTTCACCGCCGAGCCGCAGTTCGACCTGCCGGTCCTCGACACCGGTGCTGCCGACGCCCGCGAGGCCGTCATCAACGCCACCAAGGCGTTCCTCGCCCGCGGCGGCAACAGGAACCTGCTGACCGCAAGCGAGATCAACGACATGGTGCAGGCCGGTGAGGACTTCACGTTCCTGACCGCGGTCTCGCCCGAGCACTACGAGGTCGGCCATCCTGAGGGAGCGATCAACATGGGTCGCGCTGCACTTCCTCAGGAAGACAGCATCCGCAAGATCGATCCTGACAACAAGGTCGTCGTCACGTGCTACCAGGGTCACAACTCCGGTCTCATGCAGATGCTCCTCGGCCAGCTCGGCTACGACGTCTGGTCGATGCACTACGGCATGGGCGCGTGGACCAACGACGCGGACGTACGCGCGGTCCCGACGTACGATCCCGCAAACGTTCCCAACTTTGCCACGGTGAACTAACCACACCTCCTTGTGGTGCTGTGCGAAGAGCCTCGTCCGCGCACGCGGACGGGGCTCTTCGTGTGTAGCAGCGGCCGCGGCAACGCACGGCAGCTGCGGATGCGGGTCGGCTCACTGCATGTCCGGGTATGTACCTGCATGAGCGAATCGGCCACGACTCTGCGAGCGGAGCGCGATGCGCAGCCCTGCGAACCTGGCGTCACCACCTGACCGCGTGCTCGTGACAGCTGCGAGCGGCTACATCGGATCGAGCCTGCTCGAACCGCTCCGCGACGCAGGGTTCTCGGTTCGCGCGTCCGCACGCTCGCCTCAGCGCGTCCGGGCGCCCGCGGGTGTCGAGGTCGTACACGCGGACGCCCTCGACCCCGATGCGGTCGCAGACTCGCTGCACGACGTCTCCATCGCGTACTACCTCGTGCACACCCTCGGCACCGGAGCCGGATACGCCGAACGCGACCGGCTCGCGGCGCGCATCTTCGCAGAAGCCGCACGGCGCGCGGGCGTGGAGCGCATCGTCTTCCTCGGCGGACTCGGTGAGGAAGACGCTCCGCTCTCCGAGCACCTCGGCAGCCGCCACGAAGTGGGACGTCTGCTCGCAGAGAGCGGCATCCCCACCGACGAGTTCCGTGCATCGATCGTCATCGGCGGCGGATCGACGTCGTTCGAGATGATCCGCAATCTCGTAGAGAAGCTGCCGGTCATGCCCACCCCCCGCTGGGTCCGCATGCCGGCTCAACCCATCGCGATCGCCGACGTCGTCGCCTACCTCGTCGCGGCGGCCCAGCCCGCTGCCGAGCGCACCGGACACACGGTCATCGAGATCGGCGGCCCGGACATCGTCTCCTACAGCGGCCTGCTCGAGCTGTACGCTCAGCGCCGTGGCCTCAAGCGCCTCGTCATCCCGGTGCCGGTACTCTCTCCGTGGCTCTCTGGCTGGTGGCTGTACCTGTTCACCCCGCGCGAGGCCACCGTGGGCCGGCAGCTCGCCGAGTCACTCCGGTTCCCCACGACCGTCACCTCCGACACGGCTACGCACCTCTTCCCCGACATCGAGCCGATGAGCGCTGCAGACGCGATCGACCGGGCGTTCGCCTCTGAGGAGGAGCGCTTCGCAGCCACCCGGTGGGCCGAGGAGTTCGGTGACGATCGCGA
>SLCP01000209.1 GCA_007125735.1 Coriobacteriia bacterium
ATCGACACCGCCGTCGTGGCGGTTGCCTTCGGCAATAGCCAGCCCGCGGTCGAGATGATCGTGGCTGCCCTCAAGGAGAGCCCGTACGACACCGGCCTCGACCTCGACCTGCTCTTCGAGATCGCCGAGTACTGGGAGGAGGTCCGCGAGCGCAAGAAGCTCAAGCGCGGCGTGACCTCGCTCATGCACATGGAGGTCTTCAGCCACCAGGTACCCGGCGGCATGCTCTCGAACCTCATCAGCCAGCTCGAGCTGCAGAAGGCCGACGATCGCCTCCCCGACGTGCTCAAAGAGATCCCCAAGGTGCGCGCCGAGGTGGGCTTCCCGCCGCTCGTAACCCCGATGTCGCAGATCGTGGGCACGCAGGCCGTCATCAACGTGCTCACCGGCAAGCGCTGGGCGGTCGTGCCCCAAGAGATGAAGGACTACGTCCGCGGCTGGTACGGCAAGGCCCCGGGCCCGATGGATCCCGACATCGTAGCCAAGGTCCTCGGCAAGGACGAGCCACTCGCCCCCGACGTGCGGCCCGGCTCCCTCGTCACCACCACCTACGCCGAGGTCGAGGCCGAGATCGGCGATCTCGCGCACAGCGAGGAGGACGTGCTCATGTACGCCCTCTTCCCGAACGAAGCCCGCACCTACCTCACCACCCATCAGGAGGGCGCCGAGGGCGCCGTGTTCATGATGGGCGAGGAGTTCGAGACCGTCAGGGAGGAAGAATCCGTGGACGTCAACCAGATACGCGAGCTCATCAAGATCGTCGAGACGAGTGACGTGAACGAGGTCACCGTCGAAGAGGCCGGGACCAAGGTCGTCGTCCGCAGGGGCGCCCCCGTCGCCTTCGCCGAGGCGAACCCCGGTTCTGCCGCACCCGCGCCGGCCACTCCGGCCGAGCAGAGCGCGCCCACCGACGTCGCGGTGCGCGACGACGCCGAGCGGCCCGCCTCCTGGAAGCAGATCATCGCGCCGATGGTGGGCACGTTCTACCGGGCTCCCTCACCGGGTGCCGACCCGTTCGTTAACGTGGGCGATACCGTCGAAGAGGGGCAGGCGCTCTGCATCCTCGAGGCGATGAAGCTCATGAACGAGATCACCGCGGAGGAGCCGGGCGTCATACGCGAGATCCCCATCGCGAACGCCGACCCGGTCGAGTACGGAACCGTGCTCTTCTACTACGAGCCTCTCGGGTAGCGCGGATGTTCTCCAAGGTCCTCATCGCGAACAGGGGCGAGATCGCGCTGCGCATCATCCGCGCGTGCAAGGAGATGGGTGTCGCGACGGTAGCCGTGTACTCGGAGGCCGATCGCGACTGCCTCCACGCGCGGATGGCCGACGAGGCGGTCTGTATCGGCCCCGCCCCGTCTACCGCAAGCTACCTCAACATGCCCAACATCATCTCGGCGGCGATGACGACGGGCGCCGAGGCGATCCACCCCGGCTATGGGTTCCTGGCGGAAAACGCCCGCTTCGCCCGCGCGGTCGCCGACTCGAACATCGTGTTCATCGGCCCGGCGCCCGAATCCATCGAGAAGATGGGCGACAAGTCCGTCGCCCGCGAGACGATGATGGCCGCGGGCGTGCCGTGCGTGCCGGGCTCCGATGGGGCGGTCGACACGCCGGAAGAGGCGCTCGCCTTCGCCGAGGAGGTCGGGTTCCCCGTGCTCATCAAGGCTTCTGCGGGCGGCGGAGGCAAGGGCATGCGCGTGGCCGAGGACGCCTCGGTGCTCGCGAAGAACTTCGTCGCGGCCAAGAACGAGGCGGCTGCGGCGTTCGGTGACGACACCGTCTACATCGAGAAGTACCTCGCCCGCCCGCGGCACATCGAGATCCAGGTGCTCGCCGACACACACGGCAACGCCGTCCATCTCTTCGAGCGTGACTGCTCGGTCCAGCGCAGGCACCAGAAGCTCATCGAGGAGGCGCCGAGCCCCGCCCTCACACCCGAGTTGCGTGCCGAGATGGGTGAGGCCGCGCTCCTCGGCGTGCGAGCGGTCGACTACGTGAGCGCCGGTACCGTCGAGTTCCTGCTCGACACCGACGGCTCGTTCTACTTCATGGAGATGAATACCCGCGTCCAGGTCGAGCATCCGGTGACCGAGCAGATCACCGGCGTGGACATCATCAAAGAGCAGATCCGCATCGCGGCGGGTGAGCCGATCAGGCACGCCGATCAGGACCGCATCGAGTTGCGCGGCCACGCGATCGAGTTCCGCATCAACGCCGAGGACCCCGAGCACGGGTTCCGGCCGCACCCCGGGCACGTGAGCGTCTTCAACCCGGCCGGCGGTCTCGGCGTGCGCGTCGACAGCCACCTGTACTCAGGCTACGACGTGCCGCCGTACTACGACTCGCTCCTCGGCAAGCTCATCGTGTGGGGGGAGACTCGCGATGAGGCCGTGGCGCGGGCGCGGCGGGCGCTCGACGAGTTCATCGTCGTGGGCATCCCGACCACCGTCTCGTTCCACCAGGCGGTCATCGAGACCGAGGCGTTCCGGACCGGTGAGGTCTATACTGACTTCGTGGACACCCACATGGGTGAGTTGTTGCCGGCGAAGGAGGCGAAGGACCAACAATGACCGATGAGATCCGCCTCGAAGGACTCGGCGTCGCTCCTGCCGTGCTCGACACCATCGTGACGCTCGCGGTCAAGGGCGTCGACGGGGTCGTGTTCTCCTCGAGCGGACAGGGCATCGGCGGTCTCGTGAACCGTGCCTCGGGCAAGGCGGTCGACTTCAGGATGGATGACGACGGAGCGATCGCCGTCACCGTGCACATCACCGTCGAGTACGGGGCACCGCTCAAGACGGTCGCGGGCAAGGTTCAATCGGCAGTCGCGGATGCTATCGTCTCGCAGGTGGGCGCGCGCGTCGCCGCCGTCAACGTGTACGTGGACGGCATCGAGTTCCCGGCGTGATGACAGCCGGCCCGAACGAAGCGGCACCACGGATGCAGGAACGCAGCAGGGCGAGACGCCAGGCGCTCCAGATCCTCTACCAGAGCGACATCACGGGTGCGAGCGTCACGGAGATCCTCGAGGGCCGGGCGTATAACACCGAGGATGGCGAGCCCTCGGAGTTCTGCAGGGAGCTCGCGCTCGGCACCGAGGAGCGCCTCGAGGCGATAGACGAGGCCCTCGGCGCGACCTCCAAGCACTGGGTCGTTTCGCGGATGCCGCTCGTCGACCGCAACATCCTGCGGCTCGCCACGTATGAGATACTGTTCGCCGATTCGATCCCGCCCTCGGTGTCGATCAACGAGGCGGTCGAGATGGCCAAGGTCTACGGAGGCGAGGACTCCTCGCGGTTCGTCAACGGCGTGCTCGGCAAGATCGCGGAGTCAGCCGCAGGCGAGGGCGAAGACGACCGAGACGACGAGGGCGACGAGAGGACGGTGGAGGATCTCGATGGCTGACGACCGGCACACGTTCGCACAGGCGCGCACGCGTCTCGAGGAGATCGTCGTCCAGGTCCGCAAGAAGGACTGTTCGCTCGAGAAGAGTCTCGATCTTCTCGAGGAAGGCGTGCGCCTCGCCAACACGTGCACCGAGCTGTCCGACCACGCGGAGTGGCCCACGGTCGTCGCCGAGGAGC
>SLCP01000128.1 GCA_007125735.1 Coriobacteriia bacterium
CGACTTGGTGCCGGCACCCGAGATGATGAGCGGGGTGCGCGCCTCGTCGATGAGGATCGAGTCGACCTCGTCGACGATCGCGAAGCTATGACCGCGCTGCACGCGGTTCTCGGGCCGGACGACCATGTTGTCGCGCAGGTAGTCGAAGCCGAACTCCGAGTTGGTGCCGTAGACGATGTCCGCCGCGTACGCGAGCTTGCGCTTCGTGGGGTCCATCTGGGAGTGGATGATTCCCACATCCAGGCCGAGGAACCGGTAGACCTGACCCATCCACTCGCTGTCGCGGCTCGCGAGATACTCGTTCACCGTGACGACGTGGACGTTGTTGCCCGGTAGCGCGTTGAGGTACGCGGCGAGCGTGGCGACGAGCGTCTTGCCCTCACCGGTCTTCATCTCGGCGATCTGACCGGCGTTAAGCACCATGCCACCGACGAGCTGGACGTCGAAGTGGCGCATGCCGAGGGCGCGACGCGCCGCCTCACGGCACGTCGCGAACGCCTCCGGGATGAGGTCGTCGAGCGACTCGCCGTTGTCGAGACGTGACCGGAACTCGGCGGTCCGCGCACGAACGGCATCGTCGGTAAGCGCCTCGACCTCGGGCTCGAGATCGTTGATGCGAGCAGCGATCGCCTCGTACTGCTTCAGTTGTCGACCTTCGCCGACTGAGAACAGCTTGGCGAGGAAGTTAGCCATGAACAACACCTTCCGCACAGGTGAGGATGCGACCGATTCCGGGGGGTACGCACCCCGAACGGGGCCGAGAGCACAAAGATTCTAGCACACGCTGCAGGTCACGATAGGCTCGCGAGTGTGTCGATTCGGTGTCGGCTGCAGCGCCTGCATCAGGTTCGGGCCCGCGAGAAGTGAAGGGGCCGACGACCCCAGTCGCCGACCCCTTACAAGCACGGATCTGTCGGGCCTCTGTGGCCCGAGAGGCGGGCTTTCCGGCCCTTGACGGTGCCCCTCAGGAGTCTCCCTCTCCTCACCGCCGGGCCCAACCACGCGCTCCCGCTGCGCTCCTCTGTGGAGAGCCTCACAAACCCTCCCGATCCGCTCCGGCTTGAGGCTCTCACCTCAAGCACACGAGCACCGTATCAGACGGGTCTAAACCAGCTCTTACCGGATTCCGTCCAGTTCGGCAGCGTCTTCCATCGCGAGGACTTGCTCGTAGAGCCGCACCGTATCGACACACGGGTCGAGCCCGAGCTCTTCGATGAGATGGTTGCGACACGACAGGTACGTCTCCACAGCCGCCGAGCGCTGTCCCGTGTCGATCTGGAGCCGTAGTGCCGCCTGGTAGAGGTCCTCGCGCACGGGATCGGCGACGATCCCTGCTCGTACGAGCCGTAGTGCACCGGCTGCATCGCCCCGCTCGAGCATGATCGCGTGCGCCCGAAGCATCGCGTCCCCGAAGTCTTGCCGGTAGCGGTCTCTGGCGTCTGCGAAGGCGTCTTCATAGATGTCGCCGGGCAGAAGCTCGCCCCGGTAGAGCTCGGCAACACGCTCGTATGCTTCGAGGGCCTCCTCGCTGCGACCCGAGACCTCGGCCCGGCGCGCCTCTCTTACGAGCGTCTCGAACTCCTGGACGTCTGACCACACGAGTTCAGAAACCGAGCGGCACACTCCCCCGGCGCTCTCGACGTACGGGCACGGTGTGTTCTTGTCTGCCTCTGGCGACAACACCTGCTTCATCGAGCTCCATATGACATAGAAGTTGTTGCGTGCGCGCGCCGCATCCATCTCCGGCCACAACTGTTCGAACAGTTGCTCGCGCGGGACTTCGCGACCCTGTCGCAGCACCAGCGCGGCGAACAGGACGCGACTCTTGCGCTTCAGCCACTCCCTGTCGTGCACCTTGCGCTCGCCGACCGTAATGTCGAACCCGCCGAACATACGCACCCGGCACATCGGGGCGCTCTCGAGGGCGGCTATCCGGGACGCCGAGCCCTTCTCGCCGAGCAGCCTGGTCGCGAGCAAGCGCCACTCGGACTCCTCGAGCAGGTCGCGTGCGGCCAGAAGCGCATCCTCCGCATGGTGGCCGATGATGAGCTTGAGGAGGTGCACCGGAATCCTGCCCACGCCGAGCACTCGTGCGATCAAGCCAAGTAGGTGCGGGAACGCCCGGATGTACATCGCAGTGACCCAGTTGGCGCTCTCGGACAAGATGTATTCTTGGTGATCGAATAGGCGGGTTAGGGCTTCATCAAGACGGTCGCGCCTCCTGGAGACCTCGGCTAGGACAAGGTCTGCGCGCAGCGAGAGGGTCGGCACGTGGCCATCGAGGGTGGCGGCTCGGACTTTGCCAGCGCGCTCGGAAGCGCCTTCGAGATCGTTCATTGCTAGCAGACTCGCCGCGAGCTCGACATCGGCGCAATGTCTGAGATAGGGCGACTCCTGTGTCACCGAGCGCTCCAGCATGCGCTCGATCTCAATCAGAGACTCAGCGGTGCGCCCCAACGACCGGAGCATCGCAGCAAGATTGAATCGCATTTGCACCTCAGTGACATAATCACCAGCCTCGGCCAACACGGAGGCGCCGCGCATCATCGACTCAAGTGCTGATTCGAGAGAACTGGTGCTAAAGCTGACCGATGCCGCAGCGGAGCGACACACAACGTAGTAAAGGTCTAGCCCGCAGTTTTCGGTGCTCCGCATTGCCTCTGCCAATACTTCCGCTGCATACTCCGTTCGCCCACATTGGTGCAGCATGACCCCGTAGTTGCCGAGAATCAGAGCTCGCAAGCGAGCTGACACCGGGGTGCAAGCCTTGGCATCTGCAATGTGAGAAATGGCAACGTCGTGCTCGCCAACAAGACCTGCCGTCGTGCCCAGCTGTGCCAACAAGCGGGCCCGAATTTCAGTCGTGTGAGCCTCGGCCTCCAGAAGGCGCTGCACCGCACGTCCATACTCATGGACTGCTTGCAGGTCAAAGGTCATGACGTGAAAGGTATGTAGGTATGCTGTCGCCGCAACCCGCCGTTCTTTTCCTACAGTCTCTTCCGGCAGCGCTAGTAGTGTTTCCAGGGGCTCGATTGCGCGCAGTGGCGCACTGTCGTCCATGTGGTTGCTCGCTATGAGCATGAGCGCATCGGCATACGTCCTGTAATCTCCAGCGCAAAGCGCCAGGTCACGCACAGCAGCAGCCTTGGCGAGGCTCTCGCTTCGGTAAAGGCTGTCCAAATCGACTTCGGCCGATAGAAGTAAGACTCTTGGCCTGTTCAGTAGTTCATCGGGAGATAGTGCTTCTATTGCGGACTTAACCGACAGCCGAAATCCTGCATCTGAAGCGTCCTGGCCATGCATCTCCAGCCAGTCATACAACCGGCTAGCGTCCGGCTCGCGCAAGAGAATTTCGATAGCTCTTCCATACTCCGAGCGACGCTCGAGAATCGCCATGCAGTCGCTTCGTATGATGCGCATTCTGTGAGGATCAATGGGCTTCTCTTCTGCGAATTCAGGTCTGCTGAATACCTCTTGGACAATCGTGTGCGCAACCAGCATGGGGCCTGAATCGACGCAGCGACTCCAGTCAACAAGGGGAAGGCACGTTGCGATTCTATCTAGTGTGTCCGCCGAGGAGGGCAAAGA
>SLCP01000092.1 GCA_007125735.1 Coriobacteriia bacterium
ACCGTGTCCTCGGTGAAAGCGAGATCGGTCGAGCCGTCGATCGAGATGCCGTTGTCGTCGTAGAGCGCGATGAGCTTGCCGAGCTTGAGGTGTCCCGCGAGAGACGCGGCCTCCGAGGAGACCCCCTCCATCATGTCCCCGTCGCTGCATACAACGTACGTGTGGTGGTCGACGATCTCGTGGCCGGGGCGGTTGAAGCGGGCGGCGAGCAACGCCTCGGCGATCGCCATACCGACCGCATTGCTGATGCCCTGGCCGAGCGGCCCGGTCGTCGCCTCGACTCCGGGCGCGAGGCCGTACTCGGGGTGGCCGGGGGTGCGGCTTCCCCACTGGCGGAAGTTCTCCAGTTCGCTCATCGGCAGTTCGTAGCCGGTAAGGTGAAGCAGGCCATAGAGGAGCGCGCAGCCGTGTCCCGCGGAGAGCACGAACCGGTCGCGGTCGGGCCACTTGGGGTGGTCGGGGTCGAAGCGCAGGAAGCGGTCCCATACGGTGTAGGCCATCGGGGCGGCACCCATCGGCATGCCGGGGTGACCCGAGTTCGCCTTCTCGACCATGTCGACGGCGAGAAAGCGCAGGGTGTCGATCGTCAGCTCGTCGATGCTCGTGTGCATGTGGCGGCTCCGTCGTCTCAGAGTCGGTACGAAACGGGGCGCGACGCAGCACGCCCCACACTGCTCATTCTTCCCGTCACGCCCGCACGTGACACGCGCCTGCGAAAACGTGCTATACTGCGCGAAGGCGAGCCATAGGAGCTCGAGGATTTGCGACGTGACACACCGCATATCTGGCGGAAGTCACGTCGTTTTTTAATGCCCCACGGGGCGAGAAGGTAGGTATAGCATGGCTGAGGGTACCGTTAAGTGGTTCAATCCTGACAAGGGCTACGGCTTCATCGAGCGCGAGGACGGCGACGACCTGTTCGTCCACTTCTCCGAGATCCAGAGCGAGGGCTTCAAGACCCTCGACGAGGGTCAGGCCGTCTCCTTCACGGAGGCCACCGGTCAGAACGGCAAGCAGCAGGCGACGCAGGTGCGCGCCCTCTAAGGCACACCGTTCGCACTCGAGAGCCGGGTCACCCTGCGGGGTAGCCCGGCTCTCGTCGTTTCTGCGCCCCGCCGTCGCTCTCGGTCTACAATGATGCCGAGGAGTGCGAACGGCGGGGAGGAGCCAGCATGGCCGCGGACGATTCTGCAATGCACGAGGGGTGGTACGTACGGGGCTCGGATGGTGCCGAGGAGTGGCAGACGGGCCCCTTCACCTGGGAAGAGCTACTGGCGTTCGTTCCGGAGAACCGCCTGCTCCCGGACAACCTCGTCTGGCACCCTTCCATGTCCGAGTGGATCGCGGCTCGCAACGTCGCAGGACTCTTCCCGGAAGCACCAGCGACACCGGTTCCCGAGGCTGCAGCGCCAGCGCCCGCAGCAACAGCAACGACGCCCGAACCCGCAGCGCAGCCAGAGCCTCCTACCCGCTCCTCCAGTAAAACCGGCCTCGCGATCGCCGCGGTCTTCGTCACGATCCTGCTGCTCGTAGGTGGCGGGCTCGGCGCATGGGCGCTCTTCAGCGCAGGGGGTGAGGGGGGCGGACCGGGCGGTGATGGGCCACTCCTCGGCACGGCCGAAGTCAAACTCCCAAGCGAATCAGCGCTCATCGAGACCGACGAATGGGGCCGCGTACCCGCGAATCAGATCGGCATCGTCCTCGGTGAGGACGGATCGCGAAGAGATGCCGAGAGCCTCGCGAACGACCTCGGTGGAGAGATCGTCGGCGAGGTCGAGTTCATCGACCTCTACCAGGTCGAGTTCCCGGGACGCACCGAGCAAGACTTGCGTGCCGCGCTCGCGATGGCCGAGGGAGCCACCGGTGTCGACCTTGCGTTCCCCAACGAACAAGTCGATCTCGACACCGAGATATGGGGCGTGCGCGTCGACCCGTACGACGATCCGATCTACCGCAACGACCCCGGTGCGGGCTACCGGGCGATCGGCCTTTCGGACGCCTGGGACTACATCAAGGGCTCCGGCCTGACGCTGAACCGGGTCAACGTGGGCATCGTGGACGACGGCCTCTACCGGGGCGGCACGGCCGCGAACCAATTCGGGGGCGCCGTCGACATCGATATCCCCGACGCAGACAGCGAACTGGCCAACCCCGGGACCAGTGGCGGAGCCGCCAACCCGGCGGGTAGCCACGGCACCGCGGTCGCCACCGTCATCGGAGCCGATGCGGACAGCGGCGGTACAGCCGGAATCGCGGCTCCGCTCCGCAACAACCTCAGGGTCTCGATGACCAACATGCGCGGCGGCAGCTTCGGGACCACCACGACCACGCCCGACCCCGACGACCCGACCAAGATCGCCTGGGGCGACGGCGAGAGCTACTCGATCGGTTCGCTCGTGGCCATCACCCGGCAGATCGAGCGGGGCTCGACCGTGATCAACCTCTCGTGGGGAAGGATCGACGGCCATCCGGATCTCGCCGCAGCGTACCGCCGCTTCTTCGAGGAGATGTCCGAGCGTCACCCCAACGTGCTCTTCGTGTGCTCGGGCGGCAACAACGGCGAGCCTATCGACGGGTCCCGACGCTGGCCGAGCGGCCTTGACCTACCCAACATGATCACCGTCGGGGCGCTCAACAACGACGGAACCACCGCAAGCTTCGCGAGCCGCAGCAGCGACAACTACGAGATCACGCTCGCGGCCCCCGGAGCCAGCGTGGTAGTGGGCGTCGACGGCGACGGCAACCCGGTGCGCCAGGACGGAAGCAGCTTCGCCGCGCCTCATGTAGCGGGCGCCGCCGCGATGCTGCGCTCGATCAACCCGCATCTGACCGCAGGCGAGATCAAGACGATCCTGTCCAACACCGCCCGCCTCGGCGTGACCCACGGCGACCCGAACGACCCTGCGTCGCAGTCGATACCCATCGCCGCCGACGTCGGCGGTCGCATCCTCGCGATCGACCGCGCGGTCCTCCAGGTCATCAACGACGTACGCGTCTCGCAGGGTCTTCCGCCCCTCGACGAGAAGCAGCTCAAGGAGCGCGGCGTGGTCGACGCGTATGCGCTACTGCAATCTCCCGGTGACTACCTCGTCCGAGGCATCGTGCCAGGCACCGGAGATGACGGCACTGGCATCACGATCGAGATTCGTGCCGAGGAATACACCCTCGGCGGTGACGCCGAGGTCAAGCTCGACGGACCAGGTTCGATGGAATGGACTCTGGCGCTTCCCAAAGACGAGGGATCGATACGTGTCACGCGCACCGACAACAGGGCTGCAAGCGTGATCACGATCGATCGGATCAACATCAGCGGCACATGGACCGGCACCTTCACCTTCACCGGCTTCGAAATCACCGATCAGAAGGCCGCCGAGGAGGAGGGCTGCTCGGCGCTCATCGCGGAACAGCTTGTGGGCACACCGTTCCCGATGACCATCAGGATCGACGCAGACGAGATGGGCAGCGGCACGGCGGTCATGACGATCGATGCTTCCTCGCTCGGAGACGATGCCTCGGCCGATCCGCAAAGCTTCACGGTCAC
>SLCP01000062.1 GCA_007125735.1 Coriobacteriia bacterium
AGACGGCGGTAGCGGTCGGCGTAATCGGGGCCGACCATGCGCTCGAGGTACTCGGCGGCGAGCGTGCGCAGACGAGAGACGGTGATGGAGAGCTCGTCGCGCTCGCGCAGGTCCTCCTGGATGGTCTGCGCGACCGTGTACGCCGTCGAAGGCGGCAGCCCCGTCGCGGTGAACGACTGGGCGAGGAGTCCCTTGGAGAACGGGAGCCCGTGCGCCTTGTCGCTCAGGATGATCGTCTTGGAGGTGTGCGGCACCCTCTACGCTCCCCTCTCGGCTCCCCGCGAGAACGCGAGGCCGGTGGCATGGTCGATGGCCGCGTCGAGGTCGCCGCCGTCGACGGAGATCGGCACGTTGTCGCAGAGCACCGTGGGCACCCCGGCCTCCTCGCCGGCGGTCGCGACGACGTCGATGGCCGCGGCCTTGAGCTCGGTGAGTAGCACGTCGTAAGCCCCGGCGTGCTCCTTCATGTCGGCACGCAGGAGCGAGCGATTAGAGAGGTTGGCGCTCGCGCCCACGACGGTACAGTCGTACTCGGACTCGAGATGGGCGGTGAGCAGGTGGAGCACCGCTTCGGGCGCGGTGGTCGCGAAGAAGACCCGCGCACCCTCGACCGGCTCGATGGGCGCCGGGCGGAACGTGGTCGCCACGACCGGAACGTCCGGGCGCATCTCGCGGACCGCATCGGTGAGCGCGGCGACCTCATCCGGCGTGGCGTTGGGCTCCTCGGCGGTGGCGAGGATCACCGCATCGGCCCGCGCGAGTCTGAACGGGCCGAAGTAGTCGCGCACGTACGTCATCCCGCGACCCGCGCCCACCACGAGGATGTTCGCGTCGGCGTACACCGGCGGGATAGCCGCGCCCGAGCCCTCGAGCACGAGGAGCTCCTTGCCGAGCGTGTCGGCGAGGCGCGCGCCCTCGGGGACGTTGGAGAAGAACGTCTCGCCCGCCATGCCGCCACCGCACCGGCGGCAGCCCACGGTCGTCACGCGGCTCATGACGGCGTCCTCGTAGTTGTCCGACGACGCGTGCTTGCCCTGGCGCGCGAGCTCGAGCAGGTCGGGTGTGGTGAGCTCGACCTCATCACCGCGGATGAGCTCGGGTTCGTTGGGACCGCCGCGGCCCATCGCAAGCACGACGATGTCGCGCTCCTGCGCAGTGAGACGGCGCGCGACGTAGGCGGAGAGCGCGGTCTTGCCCACGCGCTTGCCGGTACCGATGAGCCCGAGGGTCGGCGTGTTGGTGCGCAGCCGCGCGCTCGGGGGCGAGAAGTGGAAGTCGGCGCCGCGGTACTCGACCCCGTGCGCGAGCGCGAGGCCGGCGAAGCGGAACCGGTCTGCCGAGGTGACCACGGGCTCGTCGGACAGATCGACCATCGCGCACGGCTCGTAACGCTCGATCGCCGAGACGATCGCCTCTTCGGGGCTCTCCCCCGTCACGAGCGGCACCCCGTACGCGTCGAACCCGGAGTCGAGATCGACCTTCTCCGTCCCGCCGAGGAACACGGCGGCGACCACCTCGTACTCGGCCGAGAGCGCCGCGAGCGCGAAGCGAACCACCGGCGGGTAGTGCTCGCCATCGATGAGGGCTACGATCCGCGTCACGTCATCACCTCTTCGGCCCCAGGGCGCCACCGGCAGTAGCGGCGGTTCACGTCGTGGAAGTCGGCGACGCACTCGGGGTCGTTGAACGGTTCCTTGAGCAGCACACGCACGCGCTGGGAGTCGTAGACCTCGATGATGTTGTAGCACGGGCGCACCGTGCCACGGAGGCGGTGCGAACACGCGGTGCCTGCGTTGACGATGAGCATGTCTTCGAGACGCCACACGTTGGGGACGTGCTTGTGCCCGCAGAGCACGAGGTCGGCACCGCAGCTGGAGAGCACGCGGAGCATGTCTCCGGCGTCGTAGACGATGTTGCGCTCGCGGCCCGTGCCAGGCACCGGTACGAGGTGGTGGTGCATGCAGACGACCTTGAACTCGTCGGGCTCGCTGAAGCGTTCCTCCACCCAGCGGTACCGCTCGCGGCCCACGCGCCCGGAATCGAGGTCGGGCTCGCTCGAGTCGATGCCGAGCAGCCGCATCCGATCGACCACGAGCTCGCGGCTCCGCGCGCCGAACAACTCGCTGAAGTGCTCGTCGCCCACGTTGCGCGCATCGTGGTTGCCCATCAGTACGAGCTGCTGCTCGCAGTCGATGCGCTCGAGCAATCGCTTCGCCTGGCGGAACTCCTGCCTGAAACCCATGTCTGTAAGATCACCCGTGACCGCGACGACATCGGGCCGCAACTCGTTGAGCTCGTCGATCACGCGCGATGCGAGGCTCGGGATGTGATACCTCGACCCGCAGTGCAGGTCCGAGATGTGCGCGATGACGAGCGGTGCTCCCTCGCTCACAGCGACCCCTTCCTCCCTCGTCTTACCGCGGCAGCGCCTGGCGCAGCGCGTCGTGGTCCGGCTCGTACCCGCTGAGCCGCTCGAGCCGGCTCCCGAACCCGATGAGGCTGCGCAGCAGCGCGCTGTAGTCAGGCTCGCCGTACGTCACGATGTACGGGTCGCCCACGATCTCGCCGAGTTCGGCCGCTCGGTCGAGCGCGTCGTTGAACGTGCCGACCGAGTCGATGAGCCCCATCTCCTCGGCCACGATGCCCGGCCAGATCCAGCCGTTGGCCATCTCCTCTACGTCTTCTATCGGCAATCCGCGACCCTCGGCGACGATGCGCACGAACTCGTCGTAGGCGACCTCGAGCCACTCCTCGAACAGCGCGGTCTCGGTGGGCGTCATGCTGCGGTATGGGCTCCCCGTGTCCTTGAACTCGCCCGTGGTGATGACAGTGAACTCGATGCCGAGCTTCTCGAAGAGGCCCTCGACGTTGGGGATCTGCGCGATGACGCCGATACTGCCGATCGACGAGGTGGGCGAAGCGATGATCTCGTCGCACTGCGAGGCGACCATGTAGGCGCCGGAGGCACACACGTCGCCCACGCTTACCACGATGGGCTTGGTGATGCGGGCGGTCTCTATCGCGATCTCCTGCGAGGCTGCAACCGTGCCACCCGGCGAATCGACGCGGATGAGTATCGCCTTGACCGCGGGGTCGGCCTCGGCGGCAAGCAGCTGATCGACGAAGTACTCAGGCGTGACGATGCCGCTGTAGATGCTGCCCGTGCCGGCGATGACCCCGTCGAGGTGGATGAGCGCTACAGCATCACCCGTCGGCCAGGCAGGGCCGTCACCGAACGATGCGAGGAACGCCATGCCGAAGCAGCCACAGAACCCGAGTGCGAGCAGGACCACGACGGCGGCCGCGATCTTCCACCCGGCGCCTGACTGTGGCGCAGGCTCTGGCTGCGATGCGGGCGAAGGCGCGCCGGTCGACGATGATGCGTGCTCGGGTACGGGTGTGACCGGGTCCGTGCCCTGATCGTACATGGAATCCCCTCCGCGGAAGATGGCGCCGCCGCGCGGCGCGAAAGATGAGGCGGTACTGCGTATATTCCCCGACTTCG
>SLCP01000052.1 GCA_007125735.1 Coriobacteriia bacterium
AGGGCTGTCCCACCCTCCATCGGCCCCTTCGAGGCGGCCGAGTAATAGCACCACCGGTCCGTGCGGTCTGGACGGTAGCCTGGGTCAGGCGGAGCCTGGCTTCTAATGCATCCTGCCAGGCCGCCCGAAAGCAAGCCGGCGGCACTACGGCCACAGAAAGCCGAGCGGGCAACGCGACACTTTTCCCAGCAGGCCGTTGCAGCCGTCCTGGAGGGCGCGCCTGTTGTACACTGAAAGGCGCCGGCGGGCAGACTCCCCAATGATACCCGTGCCCCTCGCGCCTGCCTTCATATCGCCGCGGCAGATGTGCACAATCAAAGCGGCGGCCTGAGGTCGTCGGCCGTGCCCATCCTGCCGTCAGGGCCCGCCGGACCGTAAAGCGCGTAAGCCTTGCAGGCAGCGATGAAGCTGTCGACGCCCCCGCCGAACCAGACGTCTCCAATCGGGCTGCCGGCCTCGGCCTGCATTCGGGCGAGCACCTCACCCGAGGACATGTCGAGGAACTCGATCCGGATGCCGGTGTCCTCCTCGAACTGCGCGAAGATCTCTTCCTTGCCCCCGTAGGCGGCGAACACGTTAAGCGTGGTGCCCACGAGCGCGGGGTCAACGTTCAACACTTCCTCGTCGGTCGTCTCCTCGACGGGAGCGGGCTCGGGCTCGGGAGCGGGCTCAGGCTCGGGGGTGGCACATCCTCCGAGCACCAGGCTCAAGGCGAGCATCAGTGCGATCAGTACGGATGAACGTTTCACTGGTCCTCCTTCGAACGGGATACCTTCAATTCAGATATCAGCGAAATATAGCACAAGTATTCTGCTAATTGATGACGGGGCGCACTGGTCGAGGGCCAAGGCCCTGCTCGGAGACGGTCAGACTACCCGAGATGGAACGCTGCCCGCTGCTGGCGGTTAGAAGATGATATAAGCTTGCGCATACAGAAGGATATCCATCTGTTCATTACTGGCGCGGCGGCCATTTGAGAGGAGTCGTGACGTGGCAAAGCGGATTCTGATCGAAACGGACATGCTGGGGCGCTCCGACGAGGAGCTCGGGCGGATACTGATGCGCAGCTTCCTTGTCTCGCTTGCCCACAACGATGAGCCACCCGTGGCCGTGATGCTCGTCAATGACGGCGTTCGGCTTGCGTGTGAGGGCTCAGAAGCACTCGGAGAGCTGGAGATGCTCGTCGAAAACGGGGTCGCGGTCACGGCGTGCGGCACCTGCCTCAAACACTTCGACCTTACCGAGAAGCTTGTGGTCGGAGCCGCTGGCGACATGCCGTCGCTCGTGGCCGCGGTGTGCGGGCCCGACGAGATCGTCACGATCGCGTAGGTTGCTGATATCCGGCGGTGGGTCATTTCCGGCGACGCGGAATGATGCAGACAATAAGCCACTGTGATACAATCGGACACCGGTCGACGTATCGCTGACGGCCAAGGACTGACCCCATGCCAGCCTTCTCCGCGGACCTCCATAATCACACCCCCGCCTCCGCCGACTACCGGCGGCCCGAGACGATGCCGCGCCAAATCGTCGAGGCGGCGCTCGACGCGGGGCTGCACGTGTATGGCGCGACGGATCACTTCTCGTGTGGACTCGGGCGCGCGCTCATCGACGCCGCGGATGCGGTAGCTGCTGAGACCGGGCGGCGGCTGCTCGTCGTGTCCGGAGCCGAGCTTCGCATCACGTTCCGGGGCGACGAGGCGCACATCACCGCACTCTACCCCGCTGAGCGCAACGAGGCGCTCTTCCAGGCGACCCTCGAAATCCTCGGCATCACGTCTCCGATCGCTACCCATGAGGACATGCCGTACTTCACGTGGGAGCACGACCCGGTCGACGTGTGCCGGATCATCGAGGCCCTCGGCGGCGTCGCGATGGTCGCCCATGCCGACCGCGCGTTCGGCGACTACCGCCTCATCGACTCGCCGCTCTTCTGGCGGCTGGCCGAGGAACCCACGGTCTCCGCGATCGACTTCCTCGACCCTGCGGCGCACCGCGACGTCGTCGCGGGGCTGCGCCCGAGCATCATCCGGTGTTCGGACTCGCACTGCTGCGACGATATCGGCATGCGGCGCTCGCTCGTGGCGATGGAGGAACTGTCGTTCCACTCGCTCAAGACGGCCCTGGCCGCCGGCACGGTCGTGCCCGAGGTGCTCGTGTAGCGGAACGCGGTCGTGCTCCTCGGCAGATCGCCTTACTCCACCACGAACGGCTCGTAGTCGCTGGGCCAGTGCAGGCCAGTGTGTGCGGTGAGCTTTCCCCCCGTATAGCGCGTCGTCCCGCGCCAGTTGAGCAGCATCGGCATGAAATCGGAGCCGCGCACGTGGCCGAGCGCCCCGGTGGCGCACGCAAGGTCGTCGAAGGCGGTCACCGCGTCGGGACGGGCGGCATCCGCGATGACGGCGAGCGGGACGGGATCGCCGGAGTGGATGAGAGTCGTGCCCGCTGGCGTCCCGTGGTCGCTCGTGACGACGACGGTAGTTCCGGCGGGCAGCCCGCGGCGCTCCGCAAGTCCGGCGAGCCCCTCGTCGATCGCGGCGATCGCGTCGCGCTTGAGCGCGGGGTCCTTCGTGTGGCCTGCTTCGTCGGGCGCTTTGGTGTGCGCGAGGACGAAGTCGGCGCCCCCGGCGAGTGCGCTGGCCGCATCCGCGAGGCGCGCGCGTGTGTCTGCCGCGAGGTCAGGGCCGAGGGGGAGGCGGCGGTGTTCGAGGCCGAGCTCGCTGGCGAGGCCCTCGAGGACGCCAGGCGCCGAGACGATGCAGCCGGCCATGCCGGTCTGCTCGGCGAAGGGGGTCAGCGACGACTTGCGGGCGATCCACTTGAGCAGCAGGAACGGGGAGGTGTCGCCCAGGGAATCGCCTGGGGTGCCGGCGGTGTCGTTCGCGCCGCTCGCGGTCCGTCCCTCGGCCGCCTCGCGCAGGCGCGCGTACGCGTGGCGCAAGAACGCGTCGAGCGCGCGTGCGGTCCGTGCGGCGGCGTCCGGATCCCTTGTGTCGCTCAGGGGCTGGACGGAGCCCGCGAGCCAGCCGTTGTTGTGCGGGTCGGTGTCGGTGACGTCCGCGCTCGCCGCGCCCTCGAGCAGCACGATCGCCTGCTCGCCGCGGGTGTGGCGGACCGAGATGCGGATGCCCTCGTGCTCGAAGTCGGAGAGAGCGTCGTACAGCTCGGCGGCGCGCTCGATCCCGCCTGTAGGGTAGCGGTCGATGATCGTGAGGGTCGCGTCGGGGTTGCGCCGCACCGTCACGAGGATCGCGTGCAGGCACACCTGACCGGGCGCGACGTCGACTCCCGCGCCGGCCGCCTCGAAAACCGTCCGGCCGGGGAAGTCGCTCTCGTCGTAGCCGAAGAGAACGAAGTGTGCGAACTCGGTCGCGGGGGCTCGGCCCGCGCCGAGGGGGTGGAGGATGCCGGTCGTCCCCGCCGCGGCCACCGCGTCGAGGTTGGGGGTGTGCGCCGCGGCGAGCGGTGTGAGGCCGTCGAGCTCGGGCCACGGG
>SLCP01000046.1 GCA_007125735.1 Coriobacteriia bacterium
CACGCCGCCGTCTGCGAGCACTTTGCGCACGCCGGCCTCGTGGAAGACCCAGAAGGCCTGGAGACTCGCATCACCGCGCTTCACGCCGCGGCGCCATCCATGCATCTTGACCGCGAGGGCGTCGCGAACTCCATGCGGGCCATCGACACGGATGTGCGTGAAGGCGGGGGAGCGGCCGAAGGGCGTGTCGTAGACGAGGTCGTCAGCGACGATGGTCACGCGTTCGTCTGCAAGCGATGCGGCGGTGCCCATTGAGAGCGTGCCGCTGCCTCCGCATATGCCGAACTCCGCACGCGGGATGCGCTGATCAGCCATGACAGACCTCCTTGGCGACAGGCTACCTGGGGAGGTCCATCGCGTCCAGCACGAGGTCCATGACGGGCTTGACCGTGATGCCTAAGTCGAGCTGGTCGTTGAGACCTTCCATCTGGAGGCGGCAGTTCTCGCACGGGCTCGCGATGATGCGTGCGCCCGTCGCCTTGATCTGCTCGAGCTTCTTCGCTCCGCTCTTGAGACGGAACTCCTCCATCTCGGCGATAGCCACAAGCCCGCCACCCCCGCCGCAGCACCACTGTTCGGCGCGGTTGGGGGTCATGTCCCGGAAGTCCGTGGCTACCGCCCGCACGATGTCGCGCGGCTGCTCGAAGATGCCTCCGTTGCGCCCCACCTGGCAGGGGTCGTGATACGTGATCGGCTCGGTGATCGCTCCGGGCCGAAGGGTGATGCGGCCGTCCTTGATGTACTCGTCGATGACCTCGAGGATGTGGCGGACTTTGAAGGGGTGCTTCTCGCCGCTCCACGCCTCGTGGAAGAATTGCGCGACGCGGTAGGCGTGTCCGCACTCGGTGATCACGACCTCCTTCACGCCGAGACGCTTCGCCTCATCCATGAAGCGGTCGGCGATCCGGCGCGCCTTCTCGGCATCGCCGAAGAAGTAGCCGTAGTTGGCCGACTCGAACATCGAGAGTGTCCAGTTTGTGCCCGCCTCGTGGAAGATGGCCGCTGCGGGCAGGATCGAGTGCGCACCGGCAAGTGCGACGTAGAGGACGTCGGCGCCCTCCTTGTCGACGGGTATCTCCGCCGAGGGGTCGCCCGTCAACTCCTTGAGCTTGCCTTCGACGTCCTTGAAGCCGTCGATGATCACGTCTTTGAACATCTCGAAGTTGTCGCTCTTCATGAGTGCCGCGTCGGCGAGCTGGCCGAGCATCTCGTTGCCCTTGCCCGCCGCGATGAGTATCGCCTTGGCCGCAGACAGGATCCACGCCGTGTCGATCGAGAAGGGGCAGTAGTACATGCAGCGGCGACATCCCGTGCACGCGTAGGTGGACTCGTACAACTCGTCGAGCAGGTTCTCGTCGGGATCGCGCGCCTCGTAGAGCGCGGGCACGAACTCGCCGGCCTTGGTGAAGTACTTCTTGTAGATCTGACGGATGAGCTCGGCTCGGCGGGCGGGAAGGTACGTGAAGTCCCCGGTCGCGACGTACTGGTGACACGCGTCCTTGCAGATGGCGCAGCGTGCGCAGATGTCGAGGTACTGCTTGAGCTGGCGCGTCATCTTCTTGTCGATGACGCCGGTGAGGGTGTTGATCGCTTGTGTCTCCACGCTACTCACTCCTCACCAGGTTCGCCGAGAACGCGCCGATCGTGTGGACGAGCTTGCTGAACGGGAAGTACACGAACAGCACGTTGACGAAGAGCATGTGCGTGCCGAGCGACCACCCCACGTTGGAACCGGAGATCTCGGCGGGGATGACCGGCCGGAACACGAGGAGACTCTGGAACCACTCACGGTACGTCTCGGCGGACACGTGGCCGAGGAAGCGCATGTGGTTACCCATGACGATGATGCCGAGGAGCAAGAAGAGCAGGAAGTAGTCCTCGGGTACCGAGAGCTGCTTGAACGGGCCATACGTCCGGCGCGCGATCCAATACAGCACCGCGACCATCATCACGATGCCGGCGGTGCCGCCCGACCACGCGGCGAACGTCCTCATTCCGTCGGACCCGAGCAGTTGCACGAGCGGCGTGTACTCCACGACGAGGCGTCCGTGGCCGACGAACGCCGCGAGAGCAGCGACGTGGAACGCGAACGCGAAAAGCCACATCACCGGCTCGATGCGCGCCGAGTGGGGCGCGATGAAGGTGTCCTTCAGCATCTTTGCACCGCGGCCGGTCGCCGTCGCGGGCTTAGGGAACAAGCCTAGCTTGACCGGCGACTTGGGGGTGGTGGACCACTGGTAGATGCGCCATGCCATACCTACGACGAACACGCCGATGCCGATGTACACCCCGACCACCGAGGTGAGGAACAGATAGGTCTCCATCGCTCGCCCTTATCCGCCGGTCTTTGCCGGCTACTTGACCCGCTTGACCAGGAAGACGTACTCGTCGCCCTCTTTACCGGCCGAGAGGACCTCGTTGCCGGTGCTCTTGGCCCATGCGGGGATATCTGCCATCGCGCCCGGGTCGGTTGCTACGGCGCGGATGACGCCACCCACCGGCACGTCGCCGATCCGTTGACTGACCTTCACCATCGGCATGGGGCAGAGCAGGCCTTTCAGATCGAGATCCAGGTCGACCTTGATGTCCTCGGACACGAGCATCTCCTTTCGTCAGCCGCGCCAGGCGCGCGGCGGGTTCACGTACGGCCTCGAGTCGCAGAGACGACTCCTAAATGAACAGCTGCATGTCGGCTTCTTGCGCTTCGGCGAGGAAGAACCCGACGCCGACCGGCTCCTTGACCCCGTCGATGAATGCGTCCTGCGGGATCTCCATGACGTCCATCGACATCTGACACCCGTAGAGGTCGACGCCGAGGTCGACTGCGAGATCGCGGAGCTCGACGAGCTTCGACACGTTGTGCGCCCCCATCATCTTCCCGAACATCCACCGGCCCATGCCCCCGAAACTGAACTTGCTCGGGTTGGACTTGGTGATGTCGCCGCCGTACATGGCGCCGAGCATCCGGCCGAAGAGCGTCTTGCCGGTACGCACGTTCTTCTTGATTGCGCGCAGCCCCCAGAAGGTGAAGAACATCGTCACCCGCATGCCCATCGCCGCGGCGCCTGTCGCGATGATGAACGCGCCGAACAGCTTGTCCATGTCGCCGCTCATGACGACCATGGCGAGCTTCTTGGGTTCTTCCTGCGTTACGTTGTTGAGCTCGTCCACTGCGGGGGCCTCCTCGGTCCTCGGGAACGTGGTTCGTCCTTGCCTTCCGTCGTCCGGCCTAGCCGGCGTGTGGGCCGGTGCCGTCATCGGATGCGTGTCGTCCGTCGATATTCTCCTGCTGTCTTGCGATCGTCTCCTGCATAACCTCGGTGATGAGGTCGAACGCTTGTATGATCTTGGGGTTGGCTACGGAATAGTACACGTGCGTCCACTCGCGGCGTGCATCGACGAGTGCCTTCGAGCGAAGAAGCGCGAGATGCTGCGACACGGTCGCCTGCGCGATC
>SLCP01000099.1 GCA_007125735.1 Coriobacteriia bacterium
CCGAGCCGCCGGGCACTAGCCCGTCGAAAGCGCTCACGACGGTGGTCGTCGAGCCGATCTCGGCGACGAGCGCGTCGATGGTGAGAGGCTGACCGGTCATCGGCCACCGCCCCGCTCGATCCACCGCCACACAGCGGCGGCGAACGCCCGCAGCGTACCCGCGTCAGCGAGTGCCGCATGCACGAACCGGCCATCGACCGCCTGGTACTCGTGCACGAGCACGTTACGAAGACCCACGGCGGGCGCGAGTCGCTCGCCGAGCTCCGACGGCACGACGTCGAGCGCCCTCATCGCCATCACGCAGTCGCGATACGTGTCGAGAGGGCGCACGCCCGAGACGACGGCGACGTGCGTCGAGATATCGATCACCGCCTGGAGTGCGATGAGCAGCCGGTGCTCGAGTTCGTACCGAAGCGCCTCGGCATCGGGCGCAGCGTACGCTTCGTACTCCGGCGGCGTCCGTTCCGCGATGGCGTCGACTTCGTGGAGCAGGCGCTCGATTCGCCCTCGCACGACCTCCCGGTCGACGCTAGCCATCGCGAATCACCCGCTCGGTCAGCCGGTCCTCGAGCGCGCGGCGCAACCCCGCCGAATCCCGGTACTCGTTTGCAGCTGCAAGTTCGAGCTCCGCGGCACGCGAGCTGTGGTCGCCGAACACCCTCACCCCACGGACGAGCGCACGGTGAGCAAGTAGTGGGTTCTGCGCTGGCAGCACGACGACATCAACCGAAGATACGCCGAGTACCCCGGGCAAGCGCGCCGCGCACTCGAGGTGCAGGTCCCACGCAGCGTCGGCCTCGATCGCTGGATCGTGCGGAAGCACCGCGACGTCGACGTCGGACCGCGAATGCACTGCGCCACCGGCCGCGCTCCCGAACAACCATGCTGCCTCGACATCGTCGCGAGCCGCGAAGAACGCAGCGAGCAGGCGAGCGAGATCGGGGCTGGCGGTCCGTGTAAGGGGCGACGGGCGCGGAGCCGCCATTCGCCGGCTCGGCGATGCGCGATACGCGACTGCGGTCTCGGCAGCGACACCGTCGGCCGTGGCGTCGATGCCGGCGTGGCCCGCACCGCCACCACCCGACTCCTCAGTGATCATCTTCTCGAGTGCACGCGCTATGAGGCCGCTCCGCGTGTAACGCTCGCGCTTTGCGAACGCATCCACGCGGCCGAGCAGATCTTCAGGCAGTGTGATGTTGAGTCGGCGGTACATAAAGTCATGGTAGCATGAGTGTGTATCGATGTGTATAGTCCCATGCCTGTGGTCTCACAGCCCCCGCTCCCGCATCGTCTTGACGATATGGCTCGCCACGTCGATGCCCTTCGTCTTGCGGCCGAACCCCGCGTCCATCCCCCACGCGCGGGCGAGCTCGTCGGTGACCTGCGTCCCGCCGCTGATGAGCAGCAACCGATCGCGCACGCCCTTCTCGGCGGCCAGGTCTGCGAGCTTCTCCATCATGAGGCGGTGGATGTCGGCGTGCGTGATGATCGTCGAGATCAGCACCGCGTGGGCGGCGTGCTCGATCGCGGCGTCAAGCACCTTGTCGATGGGCACGCTCGTGCCGAGGTACTCGATCTCGAACCCCCACTTCTCGAGCCCGCCGTGCTTGATGTCGATGATCTCGCGCATCCCGACCGAGTGCTCGTCGTTACCCACGGTGGCCGCGATGACCTTGAGGCCCCGCTCGGCGACGAACGCGCGGATCTCGTCGTCGGTCAGCACCTCGGGCGGCTCGGGGATCACGAGCGTGGCCGGGTCGATCGCGACGTCGAGGCGGCCTTTGAGCTCACAGAGCGTGCCCTCGGCCGGATGCATGACGCGCTTGTGGATGACCTCGCACTCGGTGAGGTTCATCGCGCGGCCGATCTCGAGCGCGGCTGCCTCGGCGACGTCGGCGGCGGCCGGCAGGAACATCTGCACGACCACTACACCGTCGCCGGTCCACTCGACCTCGGGCTTGATGAGGCCGCGCTCGCGCAGCTCGGCGGTGCGGCCGAGGCGCGCGGCGGCGTTGTCCTCGGGGTCGAGCTCATCGATGTAGGGAACCTTGGCGTCGTCGCAGAGCGTGCATCCGCCGATGAGGGCGCAGGGCGAGGCGTCGGGGTCGGGGGCAGCACCGCCTCCCGCCGCGCCGTACTCCGCGAGCAGCTCGAGGTGGTTCTCGCCGAAGTGGTGGCACACCGGCGTGAGGTAGTCGCCAGCGCGCGGCACGATGCTGCCGACGGCGACCCCGCCGTCGCTCGCGCGTGCAATGCCGTCGTCGTGCGTCTCGGGGTACTCACCGGAATCGACGAAGTACGCGTCCTCCACCCCCGCAAAGTACCCGCCGTCGCGCAGCATCGCCTCTAAGAAGAGCACCGCCCGCTCCTTGAGCTCGCGCACGCGCGTGGCCACCGCCGGCGACTCGCGCTCCACGCGCACCATCTCGCGCAAGCCGTCCATCCCCACGAGCGCCTGCTTCGCGGTCTCAACGGCGGCGACGTTGTTGTGGTGCCACGGCACGTTGCGGCCCTCATCGGGCGTGATCGTCGACTGGATGTCCACGCTCGTGAGGCGCGAGACGAGCACGTTCATGACGTGCGCGACCGTCGCCTCCCGCATATCGGACTCCATGTAGCGCGTGTTCTGCTGCGCGCGCATCTTGTACGCGCCAAAGAGGTCGCGGAGCGCGATCGCGTACGGCAGGTCCATCCGCATGCATGGCGCGGGAGCGGCGTCCGGCGGGACCGTCGAGAGCGCGATGTCCTCGGCGGGCATGCCTACGGCCTCGGAGTACGCGGTGTTGATCGCGTGCTGCACGAGGAGCTCGGGCATGACCTTCCACGCCTCGATGGCGGTAGCGTTCGCGTTATGCGCGCCGTCGATCTGCAGCATGCGCACGCTCGCCATGAGGTGCTTGGCGACCGCGGCGTCGACGAAGCTGCGGTACATGTTGATGTTGCGGTAGAGCACGTTGTACTGCGGGTCCTGGTGCGCGCCGTTGACGCCCTCCTCGGCGAACATGACCGCCATCTCGGGCCCGGCCACGCCGCTCACGTAGGAGTGGAAGTTGATCGGGCGGCCCACCTCGTCTTCGATGAGGTCGAGCGCGCGCCGGGTGAAGCGCAACTGCTTGCGCGTGATCGCGATGCCGCCCACACCCTCCGGCGTGCCCTCGAGCAGGCCGTCGATGTGGGACTGTCCGGCGGTGCGGATGACCATCATGTGGTCGGCGCCGTGCCACGCGGCCATGCGCATGCGGCGGACGTCGTCTTCGGGGCGGCCCGAGGCGATCTCGGTGGTGATGACGCAGTCGGGTTGCGGATCGATGTCGCCGAAGTAGTGCGCCGCCGGCAGCGGCACGCTCCGGTCGAGCGGGGCCGAGGTCTCAAGATACGCGAACTCGCCGATGTGCTGGCCGGGGATCGGTATGCGCCACGTCCAGCCGCGCCTGCGCGGGCGATA
>SLCP01000047.1 GCA_007125735.1 Coriobacteriia bacterium
CCGCACCGTCGACTTCAAGCTTCCCCGAAGGGATACCTTTCCGCCGAGGTATGATGAGGCTCCCGATGAAAAGGTGTTGGCTCGCCCGTTATTGCCGAAGCCACGGGCAAGGCGAAGCCTACGGCAAGTGTACCCCGATGCCGAGTGGGCCACAACGCCCCCCTGCGGCGAACGCTCCGTGCAGGTCCTGGCTCTTCCGCGCAGCGCGGTCCGGAACGAGGTGTGACCTCAGTCAAGCGACAGGTGTACCTCTTTGAGTTGCCGAGCCGAGACCACGTCGGGCGCGCCGGTAAGCGGACACGCTCCGGAGCTCGTCTTGGGGAACGCGATGACGTCGCGGATCGAACGACCGCCCGCGAGCAGCATCACGAGTCGGTCGAACCCGAAGGCGATGCCGCCGTGGGGAGGCGCCCCGTGCGCAAGTGCGTCGAGAAGGAATCCGAACTTCTCGGCCGCCTCCTCCTCGCCGATACCCATGACCGAGAAGATGCGCTGTTGGAGCGCGGTGTCGTGGACTCGCAGCGTGCCGCCGCCGACCTCGAGACCGTTGATGACGAGATCGTAGGAGTACGAGAGCACCGAGGTGGGGTCGCTTTCCAGCATCTCGAGGTGCTCGTCGAAGGGCCTCGTGAACGGGTGGTGGTTCGCCGTGTAGCGCTCCTCGTCAGCGTCCCAGGACAGGAGCGGGAAGTCGACGATCCACAGTGGGTGGAACCCGTCGGCGGCCAGTTCGAGTTCCTCGGCCAGGTGAACGCGCAGCACGCCGAGGACCTCGTTCGCGAGATCGTGCTCGTCGGCGACGATGAGCGCCAGGTCGCCCGGGGCGATGTCGAGCACCTCGCGCAGAGCCGCCATCTCGTCGTCGGTGAAGAACTTGGCAACCGGCGAGCGCACGTCGCCTTCTGTGGGGAACGCGACCCAGGCAAGTCCCTTCGCACCACTGTCGACGGCGATCTGGTTGAGCGCATCGATGCGGCCACGGCTCCAGTCACCCGCGCCCTTCGCGTTGATACCCTTGACCCGGCCTCCCGCGGCAAGCGCCCCCGAGAAGACCTTGAACTCCGAGTTCGCAAAGGTGTCGACGAGACAGTGCAGCTCCATGCCGTAGCGCGTGTCGGGCCGGTCCGAGCCGTAGCGGTCCATCGCAGCCGCATGAGTGAGGCGCGGTATCTCGGCGGGCCATGCCACGCCGGCGGCGTCCATGACCTCGGCCATGACCTCCTCGACGGTCGCAAGCACGTGCTCCTGCGTGCAGAACGACATCTCGATGTCGATCTGGGTGAACTCCGGCTGGCGGTCCGCTCTCAGGTCCTCGTCGCGGAAGCACCGCGCGATCTGGTAGTAGCGGTCGAGCCCTCCCACCATCAACAGTTGCTTGAAGAGCTGCGGCGACTGCGGGAGCGCGTAGAACAGGCCGGGGTTCATGCGGCTCGGCACGATGAAGTCGCGCGCGCCCTCGGGTGTGGACTTGGTGAGGATAGGGGTCTCCACCTCGATGAAGCCCCGGTCGCCGAGGGAGCGGCGGAACGCTTGGGCCACACGGTCCCGCAGCACGAGGCACGAGAGCATCTCAGGACGGCGCACGTCTACGTAGCGGTAGCGCATGCGGGTGGACTCGTCGGTCTCGATGCCGTCTTCGACCTCGAACGGGGGGGTCTCAGCGGTGTTGAGCACGGTGAGCGACGCCACGTTCACCTCGACCTCACCGGTGGGCATGTCGGCGTTCGTGGTGCCCTCCGGACGTGCGGCGACCGTTCCCTCGAGAAGCACGACCCACTCGGGACGGACACGCTCGCCGAGCGCGAAAGCTTCCGCGTCATCGGGTGAGAACGTGCACTGCACGAGCCCGGAGCGATCGCGCACGTCGATGAAGATGAGGCCTCCGTGGTCTCGACGGCGGTGGACCCACCCTGCAAGCGTGACCTGCTCGCCGATGTGCACGGAGCGCAGATCGGCGCAGAGATGCGTGCGGATGGAGTGTGATGCTGGCGACATAGCGGTCGACCGCCTTCCTAACCGATGAGTGTGTGTACCGCGCCGAGGAGCTCCGACATCCCCACGCGGGTCTCTTCCTTCGTCTCCATGTGCCTGAGCGTGACCTCACCGGCCGCCATCTCGTCGGGGCCGACGACGACCACCGCGCGGGCGCCAAGACGGCCGGCCTGCTTGAACTGGGCCTTCAGTGAGCGGCCCTGATGGTCCATCTCGGTGGCGACTCCCCCGTCGCGCAGGGTCGACGCGAGCGCGAACACCTCGGCTGCCACCGAATCATCGACGCGGGCGACGTAGACCTCGGCGACCGGCGGCGCGGGCACCTCGACCCCGGCCGCCTCCATCGCGAGCAGCGTTCGCTCGAAGCCGAGGGCGAACCCAAGGCCAGGGGTAGCCGGACCGCCGTACTCCTCCATGAGCCGGTCGTAGCGTCCTCCCCCGCCGATCGCGTTCTGGGAGCCGAGGCCCACCTCGACCTGCACTTCGAACACGGTTCGCGTGTAGTAGTCGAGCCCGCGCACGAGCCGCGGTTCTTCGACGTAAGAGATACCGAGGAGGTCGAGGTGCTCCCGGACCGTCGCGTAGTGCGCGGAGCACTCATCGCAGAGCTCGTCGCGGAGCAGCGGAGCGGTCGCCATCACCTCGGCGCACGCGGGCTTCTTGCAGTCGAACGCGCGCAGCGGGTTCGTGTCGGCGCGCCGGTTGCACTCCTCGCAGAGCTCGGCGCCGCGCGAGCGAATGTACTCTGCGACGTGCGCGCGATACGCCGGACGGCACGCCTCGTCACCCATCGAGTTCACGAGCATCCGCATGTTCTCGGCAGGTATGCCGAGGCCCTCGTAGTAGCGCCACAGCAACGCGATGACCTCGGCGTCCGCGCTCGGCCCGTCGGCGCCGAGACACTCCACGCCGATCTGCCAGAACTGGCGCATGCGGCCCTTCTGCGGGCGCTCGTAGCGGAACATCGGCCCGGCGTAGTAGACCTTCGCTACCGAGCCCTGCGGCACGAGCGTGTGTTCGAGCGCAGCGCGCACGACACTCGCGGTCCCCTCGGGACGCAGCGTGAGCGAGCGGTCGGCGCGGTCGAGGAAGGTGTACATCTCCTTGCTCACGATGTCGGTCGCCTCGCCGATACCGCGGGCGAAAACATCGGTGTGCTCGAAGAGCGGCGTGTAGATCGGCTCGTAGCCGTAACGAGCGAAGAGGTCCTGCGCGGTGCGGGTCAGGTACTCCCACGCCCGCGCGGTCGCGGGAAGCATGTCGGCGGTTCCTTTGGGGGCACGTGCGTTCATCGAGACAGGCTCAACTCCCTCGCGGGCTACGAACGGTGGGTTCCGACTATAGTGCATACCCCTGCGAGCACCAATAGCGCCAGCAGGATGCGTGCGGCCCGATCAGCGCTCGCACGA
>SLCP01000140.1 GCA_007125735.1 Coriobacteriia bacterium
GAGGGTCGTGTCGCCCCGGCGGTCGAGGCGTGCTACGAGGCGCTTGCCGCCGACGCCGACGACCCGCTCGTACACTGCCTCCTCGCCGAGCTCATGCTCTCCGGAGACTTCTACGACGAGGCGATCCAGGCCGCGACGCGCGCGATCGAGATCGACCCCGGCTGTGCGCCGGCGTACCTCGCGCTCGGGCTCGCCTACGATCGCCGTGGCGGCATGTGGGACCAATCGATCCTCGTGTGGCACGAGCTCGCCGAGGTCGTACCCGACCTTGTCACCGCCCACGTGCAGCTCGGCGAGGCGTTCGCGGCGGCAGCGTTCGAGGAGGACGCGATCGCGTCGTGGCGCCGGGCGCTCGAGCTCGATCCCGGTGAGGCCCGGGCGATGTACAACCTGGCGGTGGCGGCCCTCAAGCGCGAGGGCGTGGCGACCGCGCTGCCCGGTTTTCGCAAGGCCGGAGAGCTCGACCCGACGCAAGACGACCTCTTCTTCGCGCTCGCCGGCGTCTACGACGACGGTGAGCCCGCGCCCGACCCCGCCGACGTCCCCGCCGACCGGGCGAGCCGGCTCGACGCCGCGTACGCGCTCGCCTTCGAGGAGGACTTCTTCTCGGCAGCAGACCTCCTGCGGCTCCTGCTCGACGAGCACGCAGACGACGCCGAGGCCCTCGGCCTGGCTGCCTACCTCTACCTCAAGCAGGAGGCAGTCAACGAGGCCATGGCGTGCGCACTTCGCTCGCTCACCATCTCAGCGCGCACCCCCACCGCTGTCTACTGCCTCGGGGTGGCGTTCTCCAAGCGCCCGGGCCTCGCTCGTCACGCGGCGCGCGTGTTCTCGGCGCTCGCCAAGGCGGTCTCCGACCACCCGATCCCGCACGTGCTTTACGCCGAGTCGCTCCTCGCGCTGCAACGCTACAGCGCGGCGCAGCAGGCGTACCGGACGGCGATCGGGCTCGATCCGGCGTGCGTGCGCGCCCGCTTCGGCCTCGCCGCCGCCCTGCTCACCGAGGGACGGCACGCCGAGGCGGACTGGGAGATCCGTCGCGCCGCGTACCACGACACCCGCCGCCAGGGGCTCTTCTGGGCCCTCTACGACGAGTACGCCGAGGGGAGGTAGGAACGCCACCATGCCCACCCGACGCCCAGGACCACGCGATCGCCGTGCCGCGCGACCCGAGCCGGTGACCCCGGCCGAGGAGAGCGAGCCCTCCGCCGAGCCCGACATGGACGAGGAGGCGCAGGCGACACCGGTCCCCGATGCGCCCGTCGCGGGCGAAGACGGCCCGGACGCTGCGGTCGACAGCGCTGCGGACGACATCGAAGCCGTCGAGGCACCGCCGGACGAGGAGTCCGATGAGGCCGCGCTCGAGGAGCTCACCGCGCGACGTCCGGCACGCCGCAACACGCTCTTCCCCCTCGGCGTGAACTACTACCCCCTCGATGCCGAGACGCAAGGCCCCGACGACTGGTACGCCGCGGACATCGACGCCGACTTCGCGGAGTTCGCCCGCGCGCGCCTCACGCTCGTGCGCATCTTCCTGTCGTGGCGCTTCTTCGAGCCGCAGGTCGGTCAGTACTCCGATGCGGCCGAGGAGCGGCTGCAGGAGCTCGTCGACGCCGCGCGAGCACACAAGCTGCAGTTGCTCGTGTGTTTCTTCGCGGACGACCGCCTCGCCGAGATGCTCGACGTGGTGTGGGGCAAGAAGCGCGACACTCACGAGGACCCGTATCTCGTGCAGCGTCAGACCGGACTCGTCCAGCGGATCGTCAACCGGTACCGCTCGGAGAGTGCGGTGTTCGGGTGGGACCTGGCGAACGAGGCGTTTTGTGCCGGGTTCTCCTCGGCAGAGCAGATGGCCGCGTGGGTCGAGACGATGCGGGACGCCATCCGCGAGGTCGACCCGACGCGCCCGATCGTGATCTCGTGCGATCCGGAGACGCTCTTCCGCAGCACCGGCGTCGACGCTCGCGAGATCATCGCCGCCAACGAGATCGGTGTCAGCCACGTGACGGCGGCGTACCGGGCGTACGCTGCCGAGGGCCCGCTCACGTTCGGGCCATCGAGCTACCTCGACGCGTTCTTGCTGCGGTGCGCGTCGTCGGGCGCTCCGGTGTTACTCGATGACGTCGGGGTCCACTCACTCGACCACTCTCACGCCGAGGAGGCCGCGCACCTGCGGTGCGTGTTGTACTCGGGGATCATGAACCGCGCGTCCGGGGCGCTCGTGCGCCGCTGGCGCGACGTCGACGTGGAGCGCCGGGAGCCGTACTTCCGCGACCCGTTCGAGGTGCTCGTGGGGGTGTGCGACATCGATGGCGAGGAGAAACCGACGATGTCGGAGCTCCGCTCCTTCGCGCGCGTCGCGGCCCACATCGACCTGCGTCGTTACACGTTGACGCAGGAGCGCACCGCGATCGTCATGCCCGACGAGCGCTTCAAGCCCCTGCCGGAACTCGCCTCGCTCTACGCGCCGCGGGCGTGTCTGCAGGCGTTCGTCACCGCGAAAGAGGCGCACGTGCCGGTCACGGTCGCCTACGAGTCCGAGGACTATGCGTCCTACTCGGTGCTCGTCGTCCCATCCGCGTTCCAGCTCGCTGATGCGACCTGGGAGCGGCTCGCGGCGTTCGTCCAGGGTGGTGGATCGCTCGTCTACTCGTACGGCGGGGGGGACGAGCCGCAGGTGGTGCGCGACCTGTTCGGACTGGAGTTCCTCGGTGATGGCGGAGCACGCACGGCCGTCGCATGCCGCATCGCGCAACCCGATGTCCTCGGCCCACTCACGTCCTTCGACGCCCGTCTCGACGTGCCGTCCTACGCGCAGATCAGCGGCGCGGGGGCGACGATCGTGGCGACTGACGCGACGGGAAGCCCGCTGCTCACGGTGAACCAGTTCGGGCAGGGCAGAGCGGTCTTCCTCGCAGTCCCGTTCGAGCGTGCGATCGCCCAGGGCGACCCGTGGGCGGTGCCCGAAGCGGTCGCCCGGTTCATGCGCACGGTGTACGGTTCGGTGGCCGGGGCCGCAGGATGCGGGGCGCCGGTGACGTGTGACGCGTCCGAGGTGGAACTGGCGCTCTTCACGGGGGAGGGCGACGATATCTGCGTCCTCCTCAATCACGGTCGCACCTCGATCACGGCGAACCTCGGGTTCGAGCGCGTCGTTGCGACGATCGCCGACGTGCGCGGCGGGGAGCCGGTCGAGATCGGGGCGCCCTCGTTCGGGGTGCCCCTCGACGCAGGCGGGGCGACCGCGATTACGCTTACGTACGGATAACGAGATGCCGATAGTGAGAACACGCTGCTTGCACATGCGAAGAGCGAACGGAAGGGGGCACGCAAAGAGATGAAGCCGTATGAGGGCCACGGGGAGTGCGACCACCTCCTCGAGTCGTGGCTCGAGTTCGC
>SLCP01000109.1 GCA_007125735.1 Coriobacteriia bacterium
ACGGGCTACGAGGCACTGGAGTACCCCGAGGAGGCGCTTGCCGAGGAGCTCTACGAGGGCGTGCACCCCTCGGTCAAGGGTCTGATCATCGCCAGGACGATGGCGGAGCGAAACGGCGTCGAGTGCGATGTCGAGGTGGTCAAGGGCGGTGTCGCCAAGCGCATCGTCTCGACGGCCATCGAGTGGGACTCCGACATGATCGTCTTGGGAGACACCGGTCGCACCGGTCTCAAGCGCATCGCGCTCGGCTCGGTGTCCGAGGCCGTTGTCAAGGGATCGCCGATCCCGGTCTTCGTCGTGAAAGCCGACTGATCGAGCGGACACGCGGTCCGCGTCACAACCCTAGCCGCCACGTGCGGCGCGAGCAAAGGCAAGGAGGTGTAGGAGATGGCGAGCAGTTCCGAGGAGCGAGTCGTGCGGACCCGGAGTGGCGTACAGGTACAGCACGGTAGCCACATCGACACCATCGAGAGTGTCGATGCGGTGTTTCGTGCTCAGCGCAAGCTGAGTTTCTCGTTCGCCGCTGTGTTCTTCATCGTGACCCTGTCCATCCCGGCGATGTCGGTCTGGTGGGAGGCCTGGTACGCCGTTCCCATCTGGGGCGGGTTCACCGCTAACTACCTGGTCGTTTCGCTGCTGTACTACGTGTTTCTTTGGGGCCTGAGTTTCACCTACATCAAGAAGGCGGACGCGCTCGACGAGCGCCTTTCACACATGGCGGATGAGATAGCCGCAGAGACGGCAGTAGCGCCGACGGGAGGTGAGTGACGTGGGTAACCTGAACGTGATCGCGATCGTCATGGTCATCATCGTCACCGTCTTCACCGTCGGCCTGGCGATTCTCGTACGGCGCTTCACCCGTACCACCGCCGACTTCTACCTTGCTGGACGGAAGGTCGGCACGTTCGCGAACGCCTCGGCGATCTCCGGAGACTACCTGTCCGCGGCATCGTTCCTGGGAGTCGCTGCGGCTGTCTACGCATCCGGGCTCGACGGCGTATGGTTTGCGGCCGGATTCGCAGGCGGCTTCATCGTCGTCGTGCTCTTCATTGCTTCGGCGCTCCGCCGATTCGGCGAATACACCGTGGCTGACTTCGCATACGGGCGCTTCGGGTCGGACCGGATCCGGCTCGTCACCGTGTTCATGGTGTTGCTCACGAGCCTCTTCTACATGGCGCCGCAGATGTACGGTGCCGGAACGACGTGGACGGTTCTCGTTGGCGCGGGCATCTTCGGACTGTCCCCCTACAACACCGGTGTCCTGATCGTCAGCGGCATCATCATGTTCTACGTAGCGGTCGGCGGCATGAAGGCCACGACGCTCAATCAGATCTTCCAGTTCTGGTGGTTGTGGACGGCGATGTTCCTCGTGTGCGTGTTCGCGTTCACCGTGGGCAACTTCAACTACCCCAAGGCTCTCGAAGAGGTCACGTCTGAGGATGTGCTCAACGTGCGTACGGTCTCCGTCGCCGAGTTGACCGAGGTCGACCCCGAGACCGGTCTCGCGCTCATCGACGAGGTTCGCGAGCGCATGAGTCAGCAGGGACTCGAGCCTGTCGAAGCGGCGATTGAGTCTGGTGACCCCGAGGCGACTGTCGGAATCACCGTGCCGGCGCAGAACAGGCTCCACACGCTGCGCGACATGTGGTTCAACGAGCCCGGCCACCGCTACAACCGCCTCGACCAGTTCTCTATGGTTCTCGCACTCGTCTTGGGTACGGCGGGGCTGCCGCACATCCTGAACCGCTACTACACGAACCCCTCGGGACAGGCGGCGCGCAAGTCGACCTTCTGGGTGCTCGTCTTCATCGGCACCTTCTATATCCTGGCGCCGATCGCAGGCCTGGCGGGCAAGCTCATCATCGACGATGCGTGGCGCGGTGAGTTCTTCATCCGAGGAACACAGATCGCCGCGCCCGAGAACGCAGCGTACGTCGACGGATTGCTCGCTCGCTCTGACGCGATTATGCCCACATTGGCACAGATTCTCGGCGGCGAGTGGCTGATGGGCGCGGTCGCAGCCGGCGCGTTCGCCGCTATGTTCTCGACCACTGGTGGGCTGCTCATCGCTTCGGCGTCGGCGGTTGGTCACGACGTCTACGAGAAGTACATCAACCCGGATGCACCCGAGATCAAGCGCGTCATCATGGGCAAGGCGTCCGTGCTCTTCTTCTCACTGGTCGCACTCGGTATCGGCTTCGGTATCCCCGCAGCCGGACTCGACCGGGCGTACCCGGCACTCATCGCGATGATGGTGACGTGGGCGTTCTCGCTCGGTGCCGGCGCGTTCGTTCCGATGCTGCTTACCGGCATCTGGTGGCGGCAGACGACCGAACGTGGCGCTATCGCCGGCATGATCGTCGGCGGCGGCGGATCGCTGTTCTTCATCTTCATGAACATCATGAACCAGCTCGGCCACCTCGGAGACGAGGGACTGCTCCCGCTGCTCGGCAGTCTGACGTTCCCCACACTCTTCACGTTCCCTGCAGCGATCCTCACGATCGTCATCGTGAGCAAGCTCGACGGCCAGCTCCCCAAGAACGTCGAGGAGATCTGGATGCGAATCCACGGCACCGCGAGCGAGCGGCACGACAAGGAGATGGGCCTCGACAAGGCCGGAGGCGTCTTCTCCAGCGGTCAGAAGTAATCCCCATACGGCAAGACGCTCCTCCCCCGGGGAGCTTCTTGGAATCCGCGGCCCCGGCTCCTACGTCCCAGGAGTCGGGGCCGCACCCGTTGCGGCAACTAAGAGTCAGCACCTGTTCGCGCGACCCGAGCGAGCGCATCGGCGACACGCACAAGGGCGGACTCGTTGTCGGGCAGATCGAGACGGATCACGGGCCGGCCGTGGCGCGCGAGCGTCACGAGATCACCCTCGGCCTGCGAACGGAAGAGCTCCGCGAGCGTGTGGGGGGCTCCGGGAATAGCGATGTTGGCGTGCTCGCGGGTCGTGATCATGAGGAACGCTCCGGTCTCGGGCCCACCCTTGTGGAGCTGTCCAGTCGAGTGCAGGTAGCGGGGCCCGAGCTCGACGCATACCGGCACGCGCAACGCCTCCGAGACCGTCGCAGCCGCGTCGTGCAGAGGAGCTGCGAAAGACTCGACGTACGGCAGATACGCGAGCACGGCGAGGTAGTCGCCGGGGTTCAGGGCGCGCACGAGCGGCTCGAGTGCGGCGGCGAGGTCAGCGGGCACGGGCGCGTCGGCGAGGCTTCCCGCCATTGTGGGCCAGACGCCTTCGAGGTCGGCTTGTGCCGCGGGCGGACTCGCCTGGCCGGCAAGCACGTCGTTGGTGGCGGCCTTCGCCTCGGCGACGTTGGGCTCGTCGAACGGGTTCACGCCCATGAGGTGGCCGAGGAGCGCGACGGCGAACTTCCACCGGACGAACTCGGCGC
>SLCP01000203.1 GCA_007125735.1 Coriobacteriia bacterium
GGTCGCGATGGGAGGCGCGACGCCGCACCGGGCCGGCCTCTGGGACATGGTGCTCGTCAAGGACAACCACATCCGTATGGCCGGCGGTATCGCCGCGGCGGTCGCGGCCGCGTGCGCGGGAGCGCCCGGCCTTGCGATCGAGGTCGAGGCGGACACGGTTGAGCAGGCGGAAGAGGCGGCGCATGCCGGCGCGGACATCGTGCTGCTCGACAACATGAGCCCCGCCGACCTCGCACGGGCCGTGACCGTCGTTCGCGCGGCGTGCGAGCGGTTCGGCGGCAGGTGCCACACGGAAGCGTCCGGCAACGTGACGCTCGCGGACCTTCCCGCGATCGTCGCGGCGGGCGTGGACCGGGTCTCGACGAGCGCGCTCACGCTTGCCGCCCCGCTCGATTTCGGGCTCGACGAGGCGGGCGAAGGGTCCTAGCGTGGATCCGATCACCGGCATCGCGATCCTCGACTGGCTCCTTGGCTTCCTCGATACCGCTGGCTACCGGCTCGTGTTCGGGATCACGGTGGTCGAGAACATCTTCGTCGTGGGCTCGTTCACGCCGGGCGAGACCGTGGTCCTGGCCGCGGCGTTCCTCTCGACTCCGCAGTTCGGCACGCTTTCCTGGCCGTTCGTGTGGCTGAGCTCGGTCAGCGGCACCGTCATCGGCAGCAACATCAGTTACTACCTCGGGCGCAAGGGCGGGCGCGAGGCGCTCTTTCGCTACGGGCACCGGTTCCGCATCTCCGAGCGCCGCATCGCGGAGGCCGAGGCGTACTTCGACCGCTACGGCTCCAAGACCGTGCTCATCGCGCGGTTCACCGCCGGCTTCAAGAACTTCGTACCGATGATCGCGGGTGCCTCGAAGATGAAGCTGCCGTGGTTCGAGGCGTACACGTTCCTCGGCGCTGCGCTCTACACGTCGATCATCGTGGCCATCGGCTACTTCATCGGCGAGAACTTCGATGAGGCGCTGCGCGCTGTCTCGCGCGTCACGAACGTCGGGCTCGCGCTTGCGGCTGCCGCGGTGGTCGTCGTGGTGTTCGCGTGGAGGCGTGCGCGCAGGCGGTGGGCCGCCGAGGACGCCGAGGAAGCGAAGCGTGTCGCGGAGGCATTCGAGCGAGAGGGAGTCGAGCACACGGGAAGCATCGACGGGATCCTGCGGCGCGCGGGTGATGCCGAGCGCCGCAGCGACGACCACGAGGCGGGCGCGTGAGCCGCCGCGACGACGTGGTTGAAGCGCTCCGCTCCGCCGGGGAGGCGGGGGTCTCGGGAGAGGCGCTCGCACGCGACCTCGGCGTGAGTCGCATGGCGATCTCGAAGCACGTGGCGGCGTTGCGCGACGCAGGCTACGAGGTAGCGTCACGGCCGGGAGCAGGCTACGTGCTGCTTGGCGTGCCCGACGCGCCGCTGCCGGCGGAGGTCGCGCGGTTCGTGCGCAGCGAGTGGGCACGCATCGAGGGCGGCGGGGTTACGGGCTCGACCAACACCGACGCGGCAGGTCTCGCGCGCGCAGGAGCGCCCCACGCCACCGCGGTGCTCGCTTCGCGACAGACCGCGGGCAAGGGGCGCCTCGGCCGGTCGTGGGAGTCGCCGGAGGGTGGCGTGTACGTCTCGGCGGTGCTGCGCCCGACGCTCGTCCCGAGCGCGCTTGTCGGCTTGCCGCTCGCGGTGGCGGTGGGCGTGGCCGAGGAGGTCGCGCGCTTCGGCGTCGAAGCCGCGGTCAAGTGGCCTAACGACGTGCGCACGTCCGAGGGCAAGCTCGGCGGGATCCTGCTCGAGATGGCGGGGGAGGCCGATCGCACCGAGTGGGTCGTGGTGGGAGTGGGCCTCAACGTGCGCTCGCCGGCCGTCCGGACGCCGGGCGCGGCATACCTGGCCGACACGGCCGCGACCGTGTGCGCCCCCGAGGCTGCCGCCGCGGTGCTCGACGGCATCGCCCGCGGCTATCGTATGCTCGTCGAGGACGGCTTCGCAGCGGTGCGGGAGGCCTTTGGGCGCCGCGACGCGCTTGCGGGTACGCGGGTGCGCGTGCACGATGCGGAGGGAAGCCTGCGGGCAGACGGGCTCGCACGCGGCATCGACGGCGACGGACGGCTCGTGGTCGAGACGGACGCCGGTCTGGTCGCGCTCGCCTCTGGCGACGTGACGCTGGCGGAGCCCGACACGAAGCGACACCAGGCGCGGCGCGCAGGCGCCGGGTCTGGCGAGGAGGTGCGGTGAGGCGACGCTGGTCACCAGCGGGTATGGGGCGCGTGCTCGACGACGCGTTCGGGCTCTACCGCGCCAACTTCCGTCTCGTGATCACCGCCGGGCTCGTGACGGTGTTCCCGGTGGCGGTGGTCGTGGGCCTGACGCAGGTCTTCGTCACGCGCGGTATGCTCGCGATCATCGGCGAGTTCGAGACCGGCGGTCCTGACGCCCTCGGGCCGCTTCTGGAGTTGCAGGCGCTCTCGCTCGCCTCCAACGCGGCCGCTCCGGTCTTCTGGGTAGCGCGCGTCTTTCTCGCGTGCGCGATCCTCCATGCGGCCGGGTCGCTCTACGCCGGACACTCGCTGACCCTCAAGGAGTTCCTCGCGGTGGGATGGTCGCGCGGGCTCACGTTCGGGCTCGTGACCTTCGTGCTTACGAGTGTCGCGACGATCCTGCTCTTCTTCGGCATCGTGCCGGGCATCTTCTTCGCCACCCGGTTCGCGCTCGCTCCGGCTGTCGTGGCGGTGGAGGGCGCGGGGTTCGAGACGGCGTTTCGCCGGTCGTGGGCGCTCACGAGCGGGTACGCGTGGCGCGTCATCGGCTTCTACGTCCTCGTGTCCGTATTCGCGCTCGTGCTCGAGACGACGGTGACGTCGCCCTCGGTGAGCAGGCAGATCGTCGCGTCGATCGGCAACCCGGAGGCGATCTTCGCGCCGGTGTCCGCGTGGTGGAAGACGGCCGAGGGGCTGCTCTCGGCCGCCGCGGTCACGCTCGTCATCCCCTTCGCCGAACTCGCATGGTTCTTCTTCTACGCCGACCTGCGCGCCCGTCGCGAGGGGATGGACCTCGTCGTTCGTGCGGGCGAGCTGGCGGGAGCGCGCTCATGAGGGTCGTGCGCGCATATCGCCACCTTCGTCCGGCGCCGCGCGTCCGAGCGCTCGCGCTCGCGTGCGTGGCAATCGCGGTCGCGAGCGTGCTCGTGTGGGCGCCGAGCGCCGAGGCCCTGACGGAGGTCGCCGAGTACCGCGCGCGGGTGGCCGAGGCGAGGGCGGCCGTCGAGGCCTACATCGCTACCGGTGCCGAGGACGGCGGCGGCGACACGGCGATCGCGGTGCTGACCGCGCTCCCCTCGGTCGAGCGGGTCCGCGTGGGCGAGGCGGTGGTGGAGGTCGACAACTCGATCCTCCGCACGCTCGTCGCGCGCCTCGA
>SLCP01000146.1 GCA_007125735.1 Coriobacteriia bacterium
GTGGGCGGCTTCATCCACTCGAGGTGCTCGGTCGCCATCTCGAGCCAGAAGGCGTCCGGCTCCTTCACGGAGCGGTCGTAGAGCTCCCGGTAACGCTCCATACCCGAGACGACGGCGGCTGCCGCGAAGTCTGCGGGCGGCTCGATAGCGTCATCATCGGCGGACAGGTGCTCGAATCCCTTGTCGGCGGTCTCCTCGGCCATGGGGCCTCCCGTGATCGCATAGCGGACCAGCGCGTTGCGCGCCGGCGTTCTCGGGTGTACATACCCGACCGGGCAGCACGTGCCGCGAACGGATTCGTTGCGCCCGCCAACCGGCGCAGAACACCTCGGCAACGAGCGAGCGGCCCCACCCGCGAGGATGAGGCCGCTCGTCTGTCGATCTCTCGCGCGCGAGGCGCGTCGCCTCTCGCTACATGCCGAGGGCCGCCTTAACCTGCGCTTCCACAGCGGTGCCCACCGCACTCGGGCCGCCGAGGAAGTTCACGCTCTCGATGTCGTCCTTGTTGGCTTCGAGCGTGGTGGCCGCGGCCGGATGCAACGATGTGGACGGCGTCAGCAGCAGCACGGTGCGGTGCAGGCCGAGTGCCACGCCTCCCGTGAGCGCATCCGGGAAGTTCGCACCGGTCGAGATGCCGACACCCTCCCACAGCAGACCGTGATCGATGCCATGCTCGGCCGCCATCGCCGCGGTCTCGAAGCGGTTCGCACCGGCAAGACGCTCGACGTTGTCGGCTCCGAGCCTGGTCTCCAGGTACGCCTCGACGGACGCGGCTACCGCCGCCTCTCCTCCGAGAATCACGGCACCCGTGGTACCCGGCGGAAGCGTCGCGGCCGGAGCGTCAGGCTCGGTGGTGAGCACCACCGGCCACCCGAGGCCTGCCGCGAGCGGAGCACCGGCCACCGCATCGGGGAAGTCGCTACCGGTTGCTACGCATACCGTGCCGTCCCACTGTTGTCCCATCAGCTCGACCACGCGGTTCGCTACCGCCCGCGAGGTACCGTAGCGATCCGCTCCGCCGATGCGCCACACGAATCCGGACACCAGCGTGTTCAATTCCGTCTCCACCGCGCGCGAGACGGCGCCATAGCTGCCGAGGATGTAGACGTTGCGCACGCCGAGGCGCTCGAGTTCTTCCTTGGTGACGTCAGGCAGCTTCTTCGAGGCAGTGAGGAGCATCGGTCCATCGACGGCTCCTGCGAGTGCCGAGCCGCCGAGAGCGTCCGGCCAGTTCTCACCCGTCGCGATCACTGCGGTACGCGCGAAGTTGGGGAACGCATTGCGGGAGACCTCGACGGCGGTCTCGTAGCGGTTCGCGCCCTCGAACCTCGTCGGTCCTTCGGAGAGCTTCGGGCGCACCACGGGTACGTAGTAGACGTCATCACGGCCGTTGGTGTCAGCGGGTATGAGGTTGCTGCGGTCTCTGAAAACGACGTGCTGGCCGTCACCGGACATGCGGATGTCTCGGACGTCGTAACCGGGCAAAGCATCGTTGCCCATCGCCGGGATGCGGGTGAACGTGCCGGTATGCATGTCTTTGACGTAGAGGTCCTGGTCGTCGTTGAGATCGTCGGGGTCGAACGGCTGGCCCGTGTAGAAGAGCACGTAGCGGCCGTCATCGCTGATGTTCGGGCTGCGGGAACCACGGTCGTTGATGTGTGGACCGCTGACGAGCGTGGCCTCCTCCGAGGCGAGACAGTACGAATAGACGTCCCGCTGCGCCATCGTGTCCCCGGGAAGGAGAGCGTTCCACGCCTCGAACGCGACCCTTGAAGCGTCGCCGCTCATGGTGAGCGGATAGACGTCGGAACTCGTGAATCCTGACCCGTCACCGAAGAAGTCGATCCATTCAAGCTCGCCGGTCTCCATGTCCTTGATGTAGAGGTCCCACCCGTTGTTGGTGTCGGCGGGGTCCCAGTCGTTGCGCGTCCAGAAGACCACGTAGCGCCCATCGGCGGAGACATCGTTGTAGTACGTGTCGAACGACGCCATGGCGGTACCCGTCGTGGGCACGCTTACGAGGGTCGCCTCCTCGGAGGCGAGGTCGTAGCCCCAGACGTTGTACCACGCACTCGTCCGTCCGGTGCCGAGGAGGTCGTGATCCCACGACGTGAACGCGACGAAGCTTCCATCCGCCGCAAAGCTGATCGTGTCCCACCACAGGCTGGTGAGTCCCGACCCGTCACTGCGGAAGTCGATCCACGTGTACTCGCCGGTCTCCATGTCACGGACGTAGAGGTCCGTCTGGTCGTTGGTGTCCCCTTCGTCGTACGCGTTGTACGTGAGGAAGAGCACGTAGCGGCCGCAGTCGCTGATCCGCGGCTCGTAGGAGCCTTCGTTCTCCGAATCGTACGGCGGCAGCTCACTGACGAGTACCGTCTCGCCGATCAGCCGGTCGTGCCGGTAGATATGGTCCGTGCTCGTCCCGGTGATCTCCGGCACGAGGTTACTCGCGCGCGACCTGAAGACGACGTAGCGGCCGTCCGCAGTGATCTGTGGGTTTCGCGAGTCGTGGTTACCCACCACACCGGCCGAATTCACGGACATGAGCTGCGGATAGAAGAACGTCTGCCAGGTCGCTCCCGCAGGAACGATCCCGTGGCCGATCATGAGTGCCGTCGCTATCACGACGGCGGTGAACGACCGTTGGAGCCTGATCCGGCGCCCCCGATCACTGGCAACCTTCATGGTCACTCCCCTCGTCCAAGCGCGCACGGCGGCGCTGCCGATGTGCGTAAATCGTACACCATGAAGCGTCTCGGTTCGTGTGGCGATTGTCACAACATGCTCGAACGGCGTGCTGAGCCTTTCACGCGAGCCGCACAGGGGTCAAGGCCTACCGCACATCCGAAACTTCTCGCCAATCGTCCCTGCGACCCACAACTCGGACTATACTGAGGCTTCGTCGTTCCGAGGGGATGTTCGTGGACGCTTCTTCTAAGTACGACCGCTTGCGTGAGATCGTGCGCTCACTCGAGAGCGTGTTGGTCGCATACTCCGGCGGCGTAGACTCCACCCTCCTCGCTTTCACCGCCAACGCAGTACTCGGTTCACGGTGCCTCTCGGTGCTCGCGATCTCGGACACGTACCCCGAGTCGGAGTGCGAAGAGGCCCGCCGCATCGCTCGTGACCTTGGGTTTACGATCCACCAGGTCGAGACACACGAGCTGGTCGACCCGCAGTTCCGCGCGAATACGCCTGACCGCTGCTACCACTGCAAGGTCGAGCTCTTCGGCCTCTTTCGCACCCTCGCCGACAGCCGCGGCCTTGCACACGTCGCCGACGGCTCGAACGTCGACGACCTCGACGACCACCGGCCCGGGCAACGTGCGGCCGAGAAGTTCGGGGTGGTAAGCCCGCTCCA
>SLCP01000039.1 GCA_007125735.1 Coriobacteriia bacterium
TCCACTATCTCCTTGACGATGGCGAGCCCGATCCCGAGTCCGCCGGTCGACCGGTCCCGCGCAGCGTCCTCACGCCAGAACCGGGAGAAGACCCGCCGTATGTTCTCGTCGGCGATCCCGATCCCCGTGTCGGACACGCGGATGACCGCACGATCGTCTTCGCGCGAGAGCGTGACGTCGACCCGCCCGCCTTCAGGCGTGTAGCGCGCGGCGTTGGAGAGCAGGTTGCCAACCGCCTGCACGATACGATCGGGATCGCCCATGACGGTGAGGCCGCCGGTCACGTTCACCCGCAGATCGAGTCCGCACGCCTCGATGAACGCCCGGTGCGCATCGACAGCGGAGCGCACGACCGCAGCGATCTCGACCGGTTCGTGCCTCATGAGCACCGTGCCGCGCTCGAGGCGGGTCAGCTCGAGGATGCCGTCTGCAAGCCGTGCGAGTCGCACCGTCTCGTCGCGAACCACCCCGAGGCGCTCCTCGTCCGCAGGAAGGACCCCGTCTTGCATCGCTTCGACCGTCGCCTGTATCGCCTGCAGCGGTGTCCGCAGCTCGTGCGCGACGTCGCCGGTCAGGCGGCGCTCCATCTCGCGGTCCGCCTCGATCGCGTCGGCCATCTCGTCGAACGTCTTGCCGAGGACCCCGATGGAATCATCGCCCCATACCCCGGTGCGCGCATCCTGGTCGCCGGCCCTCAGCGCCTCGGCGGCCTCGGTGATACGGTCGATCGGGCGCACGAGTCCCGCCGCGAACACGAATCCTGCGAGCGATGCAAGCCCTACGGCGATGAGTCCGGCAGTCGCGAGCCCGGCAAGGCTCGCCCTCTGGAAGCGCACGTCCGTCTCGCTCATCAGCCCTTCGGGAGAGAGCGGCCACACCCGCACGATGCCTACGATCTCATCGTGCACGACGACCGGAGAACTGACGACCGGCTCCATCGGCGATGCGCTCGCAGCGGGTATCCGACCCATCATGCCGTGCGCGAGGCCGCCCATGAGTGAGTCGTCGTAGATGATGTAGCCATCCTGATCGAGCACGTGGACCCCGAGGCCAGCCATGATGCCGAATCGTGGCAGCTGCGCGAAGGCATCGATCGTCCACCCGCCGTCACGCTCGTAGAAACTTGCGAGCATCGTAGCGGCGCCGGTCGCAGTGTTATGCAGACCCTCGCGCACGTACCGGTCGAACTGCTGCTGCCACACGATCGAGAGGATGAGCGCCGACAGGCCTGCGGTCAGCAGCGCGACCGCGGCGAACGCAACGGCGAGGCGCGTGGTGAGGCTTCTCGGCAGCAGGCGCGACGGCGATCGCGTCTCGGAGCCTGACACGGCCTCGTGCATCACTCGTCCTCGGCCGGCTCGTGTTCGAAACGGTACCCGACGCCGTGCACGGTGCGTATGAACGTCGGGTCGCGAGGATCGTCGTCGAGCTTGGCGCGCAAGTTCTTGACGTGACTGTCTATCGTGCGCTCGTAGCCTTCGAAGTCGTAGCCGAGGACCTTCTCCACGAGCTCCATGCGCGTGTAGACGCGGCCCGGATAGCGCGCGAGCGTGACGAGCAGCTTGAACTCGCTCGCCGTGAGGTCGATCTCATTCCCGTCGAGGAAGACCTTGTGGCCAGCGGTGTCGATGTCGAGCCCACCGTAGGCAAGGCGGTCACGTTGCGGCTCCTCGCCCGCGTGTGCGCGACGCAGCAGTGCACGCACTCGCGCTACGAGTTCGCGGGGCGAGAACGGCTTGACGAGATAGTCGTCTGCCCCAAGGCCGAGGCCGGCGATACGGTCCTCCTCCTCACCCTTCGCCGTGAGCATGATGATCGGCACGTCCGAGGTGTCCCGGATGTCGCGGCATACGTCCTCGCCGCTGACCTTGGGCAGCATCAAATCGAGCACCACGAGGTCGTAGTGGCTCTTCTCGAAGGCGTTGATGGCGGCTTCACCGTCTGCGACGGCGGTAACCCAGTACCCTTCGCGCTCGAGGTACGCCGTGACGACGTCCCTGATGGACTTCTCGTCCTCAACGAGCAGGATGCGGCGTGAAGGATTGGCCATGTCGTGTCTCCCGTCGATTCGCGCACGAGGTCAGACAAGCAAAGTCTACTCCTTCGTACCCGCTCATGAGCCGGTCTCCACGCGAACTCCACGCGCGTGGCGGACTCAGCCGGTGCGGAGCGCCTCGGCAAGCGCGGGCGGGAGCCCTGCTGCCTGCATCGCCGCGGCCACCGACTCGACATCGTAGGGCACCCGGTGGAACGCAACCCCTACCCAGACGTCTGTCAGGCCGGCGGTAGCGGCGTGTGCGTCATCGGGCACGGCGGCTCGCACTTCATCCGCAGCACCGACGAGCAGCTCTATCCACCCTGCGCGCGCATCGCCGTCCTTGGGTTTTCCCACCGAGCCCGAGTTCACGTAGTGGATGATGGGGCTGGCGGCGGTACCGTGAGCCTCGGCGTAGAAGGAGCGATGGTACGGGATGTGGACGTGCCCGCAACACACCACGTCCGCCTCTGCGTCATGCGCGAGCCGCGCGAGCTGTGCCTCCCCGCGATCGGGCATGAGGTACTCGTTGATGCGCCGCGGCGATCCGTGCGTGAGGAGGATGCGCACCCCCTGCTCCTCGAGACGGATCTCGTCTTCGAGGCCGAGGAGCCACTCGGCATCATGGTCGCCCACCATGCCTGCGGTGAACTCGTAACTGGCCGCACCCTCGGACTTGGCTTGATCGGTAGCGTAGTAGCACCCACACGTGCCGCTGCGGTCACCAACACCCTGGTCGTAGTTGCCTCGCACGACCGGGTCGCCCGTCGCCCTGACCATATCGATGACACCCGCCGGATCGGGCCCGTAGCCTACGAGGTCGCCGAGGCAGTAGCGCTCCTCGAGCCCACTCGCATCGATCTCGGCCAGCACCGCGGCGAGCGCGGGCACGTTGCTGTGGATATCCGAGTACAGGGCGATGCGTCTCATCGGGTCTCCTGCGATGCACGCGCGAGCAGCAACGGCTACGGCAGGTAGCCCCGCGATTGGAGTGTGTTCGCGATCGCGGCGGTATCGGTGAGGTCCGGGTCGTACTCGACGCGCAGCAGCAAGGTAGTGCCCTCGAGCGCCGCAGTCGCCACCCCTGGCACCTGCGAGAGCGTCCCGAAGATCTTCGGAGCCTCCTCCTCAGGTGGACACGCGCACGGGATGATGATCGAGAACTCTATCTGCTCGGCAGCGCTCGCGGTACTGACGCGCTGGGATATCCACCCGTCAGACATCGAGATGACGCCCACCTGTCCGCTCTCGCCTCCCATGTTCACGACCATGACTATGCCGATGACGAGCACGGCAGCGACAATGAGCAGGACGCGCGGGGTAA
>SLCP01000040.1 GCA_007125735.1 Coriobacteriia bacterium
GCACCCGTCTCTGGCGACGGTGCCGGTGACGATGCGGAGCAGAGGCCACCTGAGATCACGTTCGGCGGTCGACTCGTGTTCGTCGACGGGCAGACCGTGGCGTACATGGACGGCGTGTCCGGTGCCCGTCATGACGGGTCGACCCTCGATGGCGAACTCGGCTGGAGCGGGTTTGCGGTGCTCAGAGCCGATGGTGCACTCGTGTACGAGAGCATCGTAGAAGGGACGTCGTCGATTCGTCTCGTTGATGGGTCGGAGGACACCCTACTCGCGCGGGACGTAACCGCCGTTCACGGTCACAGCGATACCATGGTCATCGTCTCGCATCGTGGATCCACGCACGCCGTGCCGTTCGATGGTGGAACGGCGACCGATCTCGGTCTTGAGGAAGCAGTGACCGCAGCGATTTCGCAGAGTGGCGCCGACCTGGCGTTCTCGAGCGCGATCCCGACGGCTACAGCAGAAACGGCTCTCGGAGAACCCGAGCAGCGTCTCGCCGTACGAGCGCTCACGAAGCCGGGTCTCGGTGAGGAAGTGGAGCGCGGATGGTACGCATACCGAATCCACTGGCTCGACGACGACGTGCTCGCCTACACGCGCGTACCGTTCGGGGGTGGTGAATTCGGTGACGTAGTTCTCCTCGACCGTCGATCGGACGAGACCACCGTCCTCGTTTCGGCTGCCCGCGTCATCGACGCCGACGGTGCTCGCCGTCTCCTCGCCATCGCACACGATGACACTGGCGAAGCAGGGATCATCTCGGTCGTAGACTGCTCTGACCCCTCCGCTGTCGTGAGCACTGACTTCGAGAGCCCTCCTCCCGATTCCATCGATGCTGCCTCGTTCCTCACCCGAGAACCTGCGCTCGTGGTCGCCTTTCGCCACGAGGACAACTCCTCGGCACTCGTCCGGTTCGATGCAACGACTCAGTCCCAACACACGATCTCGGAGTTCGAGAGCACTCTCGTTTCGCAAGCTCTCGCGCACCCGGACGCACCTATCGTCTTCTTCGTGACCGAACGTCCGAGTTCGGTGCCGGGCGAGGTCGATCGAACGGTCAACGCGTGCGACCTGGATAGCGACCGCGTCGCCGAACTGGCTGCAGGTTCCGCAGAGGGCTTACTCACGCTCGTTGGCGTGATCGAGTAGCGGTCAACAGGCCGGGCGGCCGCACGCCGGTCGTCCGGCGGCACCACTGAGGTGCCGCGCTACGACTGCGAACGCATCGTGATGGATGCCCCAGGAAGCTGGCGCGGGATGCGCAGCACGAAGGTGGAACCCTTGCCGAGTTCGCTCGTGAAATCGATCGTCCCACCGAGCAGTCTCGCGATCCGCAGACTGATGGGAAGACCGAGGCCGGTACCCGCTGCTCGCACATCCCCGGGGACCGAAGTCCCCTGGAAGAACTCGTCCATGATCCGCCCCATCTCATCCGCGGCGATGCCGTAACCGGTGTCGGTGATCGAGAACTCCACCATCCCGGAGCGCGGCACCTCGCGCACTTCAAGAGTGATGCTTCCGCCCGTCGGTGTGAACTTGATCGCATTGCCTGCGAGGTTCAGCAGTGCCCGCTCGAGCAGCTCACGATCGGTGTGGAGCGCTATCTCGTGCGACGGCATGGACCTCGAGCACTCAAGACCCTTCTCCTTGCTGAGCGGGCAGGTGATGTCTGCGACATGTGCGACCACGTCGGCTGCGGTGAACTCGGAGGAATGAGGCACGGTCATGCCCGCACGCACCTTCGACAGGTCGAGCAGGTCGTTGACGAGCGCGAGCATCCGTTTGCCCGCCGCCGACACGAGCCCGAGCTGCGTGCGCTGCTCTTCGTTGACGGGCCCGACGGATCCCGATCCCAGCACCTGCGCGAAACCGATGATCGAATTGAGTGGTGTCCGCAGCTCGTGACTCATGTTCGCGATGAAGCGCTCCTCGGCCTCGATCCGACGCGCGAGTACGCGTTTCGCGGCTTGTTCCGCATCCCGCTGCAGCGCTACGCGCCGCAGCAAGAACAGGCCCAGGCCGAACACCATGCTCACGAGCGCGACCACGAGCCCGCCGGCGACTGTCAGAACCGACGATGCCCGCATCGCCTCGGCGCGCGACACCGACGCCTCCACTTCCCATGGCGTCCCCGCGAGCGGCGCACGCGCGACCATGCGCCCTTCCTCAGCAGCCGAGGGTGTCACGTCGTCGACGAGCGCGAGACGCATACTCTCGTAGTGACCAGGCACGGACAGGGCGCCCTCGACGACCGGAGTGAGGTCCGACGTGAGTAAAACCGCCCCCGTGGTCGTGTTGTCCGCACTCCGGATGAGCGGCACCGCCCACCGGACACTGCGGGGCAGGCCATCCTCGAGCTCGAGGTCGTGTTTCACGACCTCGCGGGACTCGAGTGCGACGAAGACCAGGTCATCATCGAACGCGGTGCACTGCGCAGGGTCGCCTGCCGTGAAGTGAACCGTGCCGGCAGTGTCGAGCAGTTGCACGCATACGTAGCCGCGCGCACGCACCTCCGACTCGATGCGTTCCTGCAAGAAGGGCCCGATCGACTCGTCGCCGTCGAAGTAGAGTCCCGTCCGTATTGCGAACCCCTGGTGAGCGGCGACGGCCTCAGCGTTCTCGCGGAGTCGGGTGATCTCCCCAGCTATGAGCGTTCCCGAGAACTCGGCGGAACGCTCGAGGGCTCGAAGCTCCTGGTCCCGCTCACGCTCCATGTAAGCGGCGGCGATGAAGTAGAATGCGACGAGCACGACGGCGCTGACGGCGACCCAGGCAGCTACGTACGTCGCCGCGCCGCGGTGTGGCGGGGCATCCGGTTCAGGCCACTCCGGATACAAGGTCGGGCTGATGCTCACGACCCTCCGATCACTGGATCTCCCGGACGAGCGAAGGCGTTGTGTCGAACGCGATGGCCGCCTCGAACGCAGCTGCCGCCCGCAACACCGTCGCCTCGGCGAAATAGTCGCCGATCACTTGTAGTCCTATCGGCATACGCTCCGCCTCACTCAAGCCTGCCGGGATGCTGACCGCGCAGTTTCCAGCGAGGTTCACGGGGATCGTGTAGATGTCGGAGAGGTACATGGCGAGCGGATCGTCGCTCTTCTCGCCGATCTCGAACGCCACCGTCGGCGAGGTCGGCGTAAGAAGCACGTCGAACCGCTCGAACGCCTCGGCGAAGTCTCGCTTTATGAGGGTTCGTGCCTTCTGTGCCTGTCCGTAGTATGCGTCGTAGTAGCCGGCCGACAGCGCATACGTGCCGAGCATGATGCGGCGGATCGTCTCCGGGCCGAACCCTTCGGCACGCGATCGCGTGTAGAGGTCGATGACGTCTTCGGCATCGGGGATCCGGTGACCATACCGGATGCCGTCGAACCGGGCGAGGTTCGAGCTCGCCTCGGCAGGACCGATGATGTAGTACGCGGAAAGCCCGTGCGCAGTACTCGGCAGCTCGACCTCGCCGACGTCGGCGCCGAGTGCCGCAAACGTCTCGGCGGCCGAGCGAACCGCCTCGCGTACCTCGGCGTCGCACCCGTCGGTATCGAGCAGGTCGGTGACCACGCCCACCCGCAACCCGGTCACGCCCTCTGCGAGGGTCGCGGTGAAGTCCTCGGCGGGGAGATCGGCGCTCGTCGCGTCCATGGGGTCGTGGCCAGCGATGGCGTTGAGCGCGAGCGCGGCGTCCTCGACGTTCTTGGCGAAGGGTCCGATCTGGTCGAGACTCGACGCGAACGCCACGCACCCGTAGCGCGACACCCGCCCGTACGTGGGCTTGAGGGCTACGGTACCCGTGAGCGAACCGGGCTGCCGGATCGAGCCTCCGGTGTCAGAACCGAGCGATATGCTCGCCATGCCGGCAGAAACAGCAGCAGCGCTCCCGCCCGAGGAGCCGCCGGGCACGCGCTCGAGATCCCATGGGTTGCGTGTCGGACCGAACGCCGAGTTCTCCGTCGACGAGCCGAACGCGAACTCGTCGAGGTTGCACTTGCCCACGGGCACGGCACCCGCGTCGAGGAGGCGACGCACCGCCGTGCAGTCGTAGACGCTCTCGTAGTTCTCGAGCATGCGGGAGCTACACGTCGTCCGTGTCCCGATGAGGTTCATGTTGTCCTTGATAGCTACCGGCACTCCGGCGAGCGGCGGCAGAACGACTCGGGAAGCCACCGCCTCGTCGATGCGAGCGGCCGCTTCGTACGCGAGTTCGGGCGTGACCTGGTTGAACGCCCGGACGTGCGGCTCGAGGGCGTCGATGCGCCCCAGCGCGGCCTCGGCCACCTCGCGCGCCGTGAACACGCCATCCGCGATCCCGTCGCGGACCTGGGTCGCACTCAAGCGGGAAAGATCGATCACGCCTCTTCCCCTCCCCCGACGATCCGCGGGATGACGAACGCACCGTCCTCGGTCTCAGGCGCGTTGCGCAGTGCGACCTCGCGCTCGAGGCCGGGGCGCACTTCGTCAGAGCGCGTGACGTTCACGACGTCGAGTGCGTGCGCGGTGGGCTCCACCTCGGCCAAGTCGAGCTGCTGGATCGTGTCGATGTGGTCGAGGATCGAGTTGAGTTCCTCACCGAGATGGACGACCTGCTCGTCGGTGAGAGCGAGCCGCGCAAGCATGGCGACGTGACGCACCTGCTGTTCTGAGATTGCCATCGGACGGTTCCTCCCGCGTCGTGATGTCCGTCGCACCGTCGCGTGCCAACGGTGCGGATGGTGACACGCCTGCAATGATACCCGACGGCTGACTGCGCGCGGGGGTGGCACGGGTCTTTACGTGCTAGCACGAGGGTGCGCACACGCTGTCGGCCGGGAGCGCCTGTGCTACCGTATGCAGCCGGGCCGGAATCGTATACACGACGCCCACAGACGCCGCTCCCGCATCACCTGTCACACCCTTCGCTGGAGACGATGCTGCATGTCGCCTTACCGAGCCAACCTGACACGCGTCGTCGCCGCACGCTTCCTCTCGCGAGCCGGAAGCGAGGCCGCCTTCTTCATCGGCATGTGGGGCAAGGCAGCCTTCGAATTGCAGGCATCCGCGACCGAGCTCGCCTTCGTGATGTTCGCACTCAGCGTCTCGCTCATCGTGGGCAGCGCCGCCGGCGGTGTTCTCGTCGACCGGTTCGGCCCCCGAAACGTCCTCATCTACTCCCACGTCGCGTTCGTTCCCGCCGCTCTGGCCATCGTGCTCGCCGACTCGATCCCCCGCCTCGTTGCCCTTGCCGGCGTCTGGGGGCTCGTCGCCGCACCGATCCTCACAGCCGGCGCATCGTTCGCGCCGTTCCTCACGACCCGCGACGACCAGCTCAAACGTGCGAACGCCCTCATCGAAGGTGCCGGGTCGGCGGCGTTCATCGCAGGGCCGGCACTCGGCGCGATCATCGCACGCTACGCCAGCATCGACCTCGTGTTCTACGTGGATGCCGCGGCATCGGTCGTCGCGGCCATCATCATCTGGGGTGTCTCGCTCGCGCCACACGAGCGCTCAGCGACGTCCGAACGTCCACTGGCCGAACTCACCCGTGGACTCAGGATCACGTACGCGCTGCCGAGCGTTCGCTTCTACGTACTCGTCGGCACCGCGGTCTGGCTCGGGTTTGGCGTGTTCGGTGCACTCGAGCCCCTCTTCTTCCGCGACGTCGTAGGTACCGGCGTCGAGATGATCGGCTGGATGAACTCACTCGTAGGACTGGGGTTCGTCGCCGGCGCTCTCGCGTTCGACCGCTTCCCGGGCACCAGCGTCTCCGCGCGGGCGCTCACGATCTCCGTCGCGGCCATCGGGATGGGCTCGGTCGTCTACGTCTTGACCCCCCGCGTCCCGGTGATCGCGCTCGGAGCGGTGGCGATAGGTACGGCAGCGGGTGTGTTCGCGCCGCTGCAGCGCACGCTCATACACCGGGACACACCGCGCGAGTTCCTCGGCCGCGTCATCGGCGCGTCCGAGGTCCACCACCGGGGCGGCGAGCTCCTACCGCTCGCGTTCGCACCGATACTCGCGGCCACGTTCGGGGTCCAGCCGACGCTCATAGCCGGCGGACTCGTCATGGTCGTCATCGCTGTCGCCGCTCTCCGGGCAGCCGCCCGTCTCGACCGCGCACTGCCGCCTCGGCCGGTCACGCTCGAACCGGCGAGCGTCACGACCGACGAGCCGATATCACCCAACCCCTAGCCGAGGAACGCGCGAGCATCACCACACAAGGTAGAACGCGACCGCTACCGGCAGCAGGTTATACGCGGCATGGAGCCAGACGGCGGGAAGCAAGCTGGCGCGGGTGTGAGCGAGCCAGCCGCACGCAAGCCCCAGTACGAACAGCGGCGCGAACAGCCAGGGAGTGACGTGGCTCAGCGCGAAGATCGCCGCAGCGACCACGATCGCCACCCGGTGCCCGGAGCGCACAGCGATCGCACCTTGCACCACGCCGCGGAACACCGCCTCTTCGACGATAGGTGCGACGAGGACCACGAGTGCGACCGAGGCCAGGAGTCCCCACACCGTTGGCCCGAACACCTCGGTCAAGTCGGCGATCTCGCGGGCGGGCGGGTCCCACCCAGCCCACTGCGCGGTCATTCCGTACACGAGTGCGACGAGGCGCGTGGCTACCAGCAATCCGAGCACGAGCCCCACCGAACCGAGCCGCGCGCGCCACGAAACCGAACCGGCGCGGAAGCCGAGTGCGTCGAGCACGGGCACGTCCCTCCGCCACGCAAGCAGCGCCAGCACCCCGGCTTGCAGCGCGTAGAAGGTGAAGATTGCGGCGACGCGCGCGAACACCGCTACGTCGGAGTCGAGCGCACGCACGAACTCGCTCGCCATGACGACGTCCTTCAGAACGAACGCGCCGAACAGCGCCATGAGCACAACCCATGCCTCGCCGAGCGTCCACGCAGGCGGCTCAGCCGCCGACACCGCAGACGTCGACTTGGAGGTGGACGCCGAGCGCGCCGGCGTGACGGGGGGCTTCACTTCCGCATCCTTCGAGCCAGTGCCGGCCGCCGCCCCCGCCGGCCGCACACCACCGCCCGCGGCCCGCTTCTCGATCGCCCCCGTCGCGCACGTCTTCGCGCACGCGAGACACCCGTCGCAACGCTGCCAGTCCACGTAGATGTACGTCGGCCCGACCTTCAGAGCATCGTGCGGGCACGCCGCGACGCAGCGCCTGCACACGTCGCATCGGTCGGGCGCGAGCGAGAGGGGGATCTGTGCACGCGCCATCGCGCCCTACCCTGACGGGGCGACGGGCGGTTCGCCCGTCTCGATCACGCGCACCAGGGCGTCCTCGTCGAGCACGGGTACGCCGAGCGCGAGCGCCTTGTCGTACTTGCTGCCCGCATCGGCACCCGCTACCACGAACGACGTCTTCTTGCTGACCGACCCCGACACCTTCGCGCCCAGTCTCTTCAACGCCGTCGCCGCTTCCTCGCGCGTGAAGCGATCGAGCGCACCGGTAAGGACGAACGTCAGTCCAGCAAGCGTCTGGGGCTCGGTCGGGCCGCGCCGCTCCTCGGCCACGCGCACTCCCCGCTCTGCTAGACGCGCGAGCAGCGCTTGGTTGTCCGGATTGCCGAGGAACGCGCGCACGCTCGCCGCGATCGCCGGTCCCACGCCCTCGACGCGCGCGATCGGGTCGGCGGCGAGCGCGGCCGCGACCGAGACGCCCTCGCCGGGGGTGGGGACGTCGGCCGACGCGGCCTCGATGAGCGCATCGATGGAGCCGAACTCCTCGGCGAGCACCTCCGCGACGGTAGAGCCCACATGCCGGATACCGAGCCCGAAGATCACGCGCGCGAGCGGCCGGGTACGCGACACATCGACCGCTGCAACGAGCTTGGCCGCGACCACCGGTCCGAGTACGACCGGCGTGCCGTCCTGCTTCACGCGACCCATGTCGAGAGTGGCGAGCGTGGACTCGTCGAGGAGGTAGAAATCGCTCACATCGTGCACGAGGCCGCGCTCGACAAGGCGCGTGATGATCTCGGTGCCCATGCCGTCGATGTCCATCGCCCCGCGCGACGCCCAGTGCTCGAGACGCTCGAGGCGCTGGGCCGGACACGCAACGTTCGTACAGCGCGTGACGGCCTCGCCTTCCGGACGCCACACCGGGCCGCCGCACGACGGACACGCCTCCGGCATACGCCATGGCTCGGCGCCCTCGGGCCGCATCCCGGCAACGGCGCCCACGACTTCGGGGATCACGTCGCCGGCCTTGCGCACGATGATCGTGTCGCCGATGCGGACGTCCTTGCGCGCGACTTCATCGGCGTTGTGGAGCGTGGCGCGCGCGATCGTCGAACCGGCGACGGTCACCGGGTCGAACTCGGCGAGCGGCGTGAGCGCGCCGGTGCGGCCCACCTGCACGCGGATGTCGCGCAGCACGGTGGTCTTCTCCTCGGCCGGGAACTTGAAGGCGATCGCCCACCGCGGCGCTTTCGACGTGTAGCCGAGCTCGTCTTGGAGCGCGAACGAGTCGACCTTCACGACCACACCGTCGATCTCGTAGGGCAACGCGTCGCGCTTGTCGACGGCAGACGTGCAGTACGCGCGCACCTCATCTGCCGAGGCGCACACCACGACGTCGGGGTTCACGTGGAAGCCGGCCCGACGTAGCCACTCGAGGGCTTCGCTCTGACGCGCCACACCGAGCGCACGGCGCGCGTCGACCACCTGGTAGACGAAGGTCGCCAGCTCGCGCGAGGCGGTGACGGCCGGGTCTTTCTGGCGGACCGCACCGGCGGCCGCGTTGCGCGGGTTGGCGAAGAGCGGGAGTCCGGCCTCCTCGTTCTCGGCGTTGATGCGCTCGAACGCCGCGAGCGGCAGGTAGACCTCGCCGCGGACCTCGACAGCGCCGCGCGTCGCGGGAGACGCCGCGTCCCCGTCCGCCGCCTCGTGCAGCCGCAGCGGCACGTCGCGGATGGTGCGCACGTTGGCGGTGATGTCCTCTCCGGTGCGCCCGTCGCCCCGCGTGGCGGCGCGAACGAGCACGCCGTCTTCGTAGGTGAGCGAGAGCGAGGAGCCGTCGATCTTCAGTTCGCACACGAACGCGCACTCGCGCTCGCCCACCACGTCACCCACGCGCGCGAGCCACGCGTCGAGTTCGCCGAGGTCCATCGCGTTGTCGAGCGAATACATCCGCTGTGCGTGCGTGACGGGCGCGAACTGCGAGCTCGGGGGCGCGCCCACACGCTGGGTGGGCGAGTCGGACGTGACGAGATCGGGAAACACGCTCTCGATGTCGCGCAGCTCGCGGACGAGCGCGTCGTAGGCATCGTCACTTATCTCGGGCGCATCGAGCACGTAGTACGCGTGATCGTGGCGAGCGATCTCGCGGCGAAGTGCCGCGGCACGAGCCGCGGCGGCCTCGCGCTCCTGCGGCGCACCGCTCATCGCGACACCTACTCCTCGGCCTTCAGGCGCTGGACATGCACCGGCCCGACCTCGTAGACGGTCACCTCGGGCACGAACCGATTGGGGCGCTCGGCCTCGTAGATCCACACGTCGGTGAGCTCGATGCGGAAGTAGACGCCGCCGGGCGCCTCTACCGGCGTGACCTCGACACCGTTGGCGAGGTAGGCGCGCAGCTCGGTCTCGATGTAGTACGCGAAGACGCGCGTCGCGTCGCGGTACTCGGTGTAGAGCGCGAGTCGCCTCTCGGCTTCGTATATGTCCAGTTCGTCGATGCTGTCCATCTCACCCCTCACTGACACACCGCGGCGTGTCATCGGTAGCTGGTACTGCTGCCCGCTACGAATCGTGTGCGGGGTCGTCCGCACCGCGGGCTGCGGTCTTGAGTTCGGTGCCCGGCCCGTCCGCAAGCGAGACGAGACGCACGTGGCCCCACGCGCCGAGGTGTCCTTCGACGGTCACGAGCACACCGAGGATACCGTGTATGTTGCGCGCTGCCTCGATCGCCCTCTCGATATCGGCCGGCTCGCGCACGCGATTCGCGAGCGCCGTCGCGACCGCGTCGGCGAGCGCGCCATTGCGCGAAAGCACGGTGACCGCGTCGGCCGCGCCGAACGAGTGCGAGTGCCCGACCGTGCCCGACGACGTGCACACGGCGACCGGCAGCAGGCCGCCGCGGATCGCCATACCGACGTCCTTGACGCCCTGTTGCCCGGCCCACAGCGCGATCGTGCGATCGCTCTCGCCGATGAGGTAGAGGTCGCCGCCGTTCTCGACGATGACCTCTGCGGAGTGCTCCGCAAGCCCGCGTGCGACATACTCTGCGATGGCCCCGGCGACCGCGGCCATGGGCCCGACCTGAGCGGTGCGCCCAGCCTCGGCCATGCGGCTCACGATCTCGGGCGCCCCGTCGGGAACGTCGATCGGGGTCATCGACTCCCGGAAGTACGGGTGCGTGCGGATGAACGTCTCCACGTCCCAGCGCGCACGGACGGCAAGGTCTCCGGCAAGGTCCGAAAGATCGGTCTGGGTGCAGACCTGGAGGTCGGTCTCGGCGACCTCGACCGTGAAGCACTCGAGGCCTTCCGGAGCGACGGCTCTACGGTATGTGCGGGGTTCGTACGTCATACACCTATCTTCCCCGTGCGGTGGGCGGGGTGCAAGAGATACACTCGGGTGGTACGGGAATAGTCAAGGAGTAGGCGCCGTTCACGGTGGAAGGGGCCGCGATGCGCGAGATCCTGGCGATGTGCGTACAGCTGGACACTGTGGCCGCACGGACCTACCACACACTCAGTCAGCACTGTACCGATCCGGAATTGGCCCGCTTGTTCTCCAACCTCGCCGCCGAGGAGGAGAGCCACGTCGAGTGGTGGGGCGGACTGCTCGAGGCGTGGGAGCAAGGTCTGATCCCCGACATCGTCCCCGACACCGATGAGCTGCTCAACACGCTCGACCAAGTCGAACAAGACGTCCACGCGGCGCTTCCCGACGATGTATCGGGGCTTTCGCCTCTCGAGATGCTCGATCTCGCCGCGCACCTTGAGTTCTTCATGCTCGATCCGGTCTTCTCCGAGCTCCTCGAGCTCACCGAACCCGGCCGCACCGGCATGCACCGAGAAGCGTACGCGCGCCACGTCGAGCGGCTTGTCGATGCGATCGAGACGATGCGCGGCGCCGACCCCCTCGCCCGCTTCCTCGCGCGCGTGCTCCGCCGCGCGCTCCGCGACAACCTCGCGCTCGCTACGTTCGCCGTGCGAGACACCTTGACCGGCCTCTTCAACCGCCGCGGGCTCATCAGCCACCTCAAGCAGTGGGTGTCGTGGGCCCAGCGCTACGAGCGTCCGCTCGCCGTGCTCCTCATCGATGTGGACCGCTTCAAGGACGTCAACGATCTCCACGGTCACGCCGCGGGAGACGACGCCCTCGCGCGCGTCGCGGACGGCTTGCGTGCCTCGACCCGCGAGAGCGACCTCATCGCGCGCTACGGCGGCGACGAGTTCGCGGTCGTCGCGCCCGAGACCGACGTGGCCGAGTGCAAAGCGCTCGCGGACCGCGTCATCGAAGCCATCCGCGCGACCGCCGCGACCGCCGACGACGGCGCGCCGATCGCACTCTCGGTCAGCGTCGGAGCGGCCGTGCTGATGCCGAGAGGGCACGCGGGAGCGTCGACGGTCGACGCCCTGCTGGCCGCCGCCGACATGAGTCTCTACGCGGCGAAGTCCGCCGGACGCGATCGGGCAGGCCAGGTGTCGGTGCTAGATGCGGCTCCCGCTGCGCTGTAGCTCGCCGGCACGGTAGCTCGAGCGCACGAACGGCGCCGCCGCGACAGCAGCGAACCCGAGTGCACGCGCCTCGGCTGCGAGTTCATCGAACACCTCAGGTGCCACGAACTCCGCGACCGGCATATGTGCGGGGCTCGGCCTCAGGTACTGGCCGAGGGTGAGCATGTCGCACCCCGCCGCCCGAAGATCGCGCATGACTGCGACGACCTCGTCGGGTATCTCGCCGAGCCCAAGCATGAGCCCCGACTTGGTGGGCATCGCGAACGCGTTGCACTCGGCTGCGCGGACCTTCACACGCGCGAGCACGCCGAGCGAGCGCTCGTAATCGGCCTCGGGCCGGACCTCGGTGTAGAGGCGCGGGACCGTCTCGAGGTTGTGGTTGTAGACGTCGGGCGCCGCGTCCACGACGGCATCGACGCTCTCCGCACGCCCCCCGAAGTCGCTCGTGAGCACCTCCACCGTCGCCTCCGACACCGCATCGCGCAGCGCCTCGATGACGGCCGCGACGTGCGCCGCACCCCCGTCAGGCAGGTCATCGCGGGTCACCTGGGTCACGACCACGTGATCGAGACCCATACGCTTCGCAGCCTCGGCCACACGCGCCGGCTCGCCCGGGTCGAGTGGAGCGGGCTCCCGCGTCTCGACCGCGCAGAAGC
>SLCP01000021.1 GCA_007125735.1 Coriobacteriia bacterium
CGGACACGCCGTCCATGTACGCCACGGTCTGCCCGTCGACGAACACGAGTCGACCGCCGAACGTGATCTCAGGTGGCCTCTGCTCCGCATCGTCACCGGCACCGTCGCCAGAGACGGGTGCGCATGCGGTGGTCGAGAGCATGGTTGCCAGAAGGGCGCACGCTGCGATCGCGCGACGAAGCCGTTTCCCGGCGCATCTCGGTGCCTGTCGTTTCATCGTGTCCCCCAATCGGATCGGGTCGGTCTACCAGTTCCGGTACCGGTACGCGCCGTAGTTGGCGAGCGCGGCACTGGTCCTACTCATCGTGACCACGCGGTCGTAGCTGTTCGCCTTGGTACTCTCGAAGAGCTGCGACCCACCGGTCGTGTAGTACCTGAAGAACATGCAGTGTCTACCAGGCCATATGTAGGCATCACCGAGGCGCATCGCGGTCTTTGAGACCGATCTCGACACGTTTGGCAACTCCCACGTCCCGTACTTCCTCCCAAGACCCCACAGCCGAGATACGAACCCCGAGCAGTCGACCCCCGCCGTGCCCGACCGCTTGGTGCCGGTACAGTTGATGTCCCCTGCCGAGTGACCTGCCGACATCGCGCTGTTGTACGACCAAGTCGTGTCGAACCCTCCCCAGCAGTAGGGTACAGCGGTGTAGTTGCGGTTCGCCGACGTGATGTACCGGGGCCGCTGGCTGCCATTGCGCGTCGCGAAGTTGCGGGTCGAGCAGTACCAGGCGTGCCTCACGTACGTCCAGGCGCGGTCGTTGGCATTGAGCGGCGTCCACGATGCAACGGCTTCTTGCGGTGTGAACACCGAGCGCACGGTAGCGGCGATCGAGCCGAAGACGCCGTCCACACCTTCGCGGAGGGAGAGTGACTCGCGTGTTGCAGGGGCCTCATCGTCGCTGGCCGGGAGCGCCTCGCTCGTGTCGAAGATCCACTGTGCGCGCACGATCGAGACTCGGTCGGCACGAGGCACGAGTACGTATGCCGTCCCGTCCTCCGCGATGCGAATCGGGCGCATAGGATGTGCCACGAAATCGGTGACCGGTATCTCGAAGCGGGCTGCGGGTGCGCCATCGGGCTCGTAGCGCTTCACGAACGCACGGACGCGCTCGCCGGTGCCGACGAGGTCCTCGGCGTACACGTAGGCGTTGCCCGAGCGGTCGGAATCGACGTAACGGACCGCGCCGAGCGGGGAGCGAGAATCGACGCGCATGACCGCTACCGCCCGTCCCTGGCTCAAGGCGGTCACGTTCGCCGAGCGGCCCGTAGCCCAGTCCTTCTCGGCGCTGAACGCGCGTCCGGCGTTACCACGTTCGATCGCGACCGAGGCTGCGGCTGTCGCAGGCACTCGCATGACGGCACCGTCGATGACTGCGGGCAGACGCGCTGGACGTGCGCCGCGTGTCGCGAGCGGGACGTGCCACGTGCCGGCAATCTCAAGACGGATGTCGGGCTTCCCCGAGCGGTCGAGGCGGACGTCGATTCCGCTGACCCCGTGCTCGAGGTGCTCGGCGGGTACCTCCCAGGTCGCCACCGCAGTGCCCGACTCGCTGATCTCGTGAACCGCAGCGGGCTGCGCGGGCAGGTCGAGCACGAAGATGCGTCCGGAGACCACCTGTATGTCGACGGGGCACACGACCGGTGCATCCCATGCCACCGCGGTATGGCTACCGTCGGTCGGGTCCGCGATCACGATACGACCGTTCACGCCGTCGACGACGTAGAACCTACCCTTCTCGTCGACAGCGAACGAGGCCGGGCCCCACGTTTCGAACTCCTCGCCGCCAGCGATGCCGAGACGGCCGGGTCCATCACCCACCTCGAACGACATCACCGCCTCGAAGCCGCCGGGTGGAGCTGTGGAGCGGGCGGTACCCTCGTGGTGCGGCTTGGCGACGGTCTCCGCCGAGGCATACACCGGTGTGGCGATCATGGCGCCCGTGATCATGAGTGCGGACAGCACGGATGCGAGCACCCGGTTCACGAGCGGCTGCGGTGCGAAAGCGTGTGACGCGATGGATTGGACGTTCATGGTTCTCTCCCTCCTCGGGATGGACGATGGTGCAGGAGGGTGCTGCGTCTCCGAGTATGCACACCGGGTCCGAGCAGGGTCTTACTCGTCTCTAACCGCCACACGGCGCAGTGGTTCTCGCGGAAGTTCGGGTAGAATCGGACCGTGCCGCCGTCCCTGTTCGCGCAGGGAGCGTGCGCGACCCGTACCGGACCGGAAGGACGTGCGATAAGTGGCGAAAGACCGCCTGACCGAGGTGTTGCAGACGTGGGAGGCTGTCATCGGCCTTGAGGTCCACACCGAACTCACGACGCTGGCGACCAAGATGTTCTGCGGATGCCCGGTGGCCTTTGGCGGAGAGCCCAACACGCGCGTCTGTCCGGTGTGTCTCGGCATGCCGGGCGCGTTGCCGGTGCCCAACGAGGCCGCGATCGAGGCGACGGTGCTCGCGGGACTCGCCACGAACTGCCGCATCGCCGAGTGGAGCCAGTTCCACCGGAAGAACTACTTCTATCCCGACATGCCCAAGGACTACCAGATCTCCCAGTACGATCTGCCCTTCTGCGAGCACGGTCACCTCGACGTCGACATCGAGGTCGTCCACGGGCCGCCCCCGCGTCCCGATCGCGACGGGGACTACACCGCCAGGATCGGCATCACGCGGATCCACCTCGAAGAGGATACCGGCAAGATGGTTCACGTTGGTGGCACCGAGGGACGCATCGCCGGCGCGACCCACTCGCTCATCGACTTCAATCGCGCCGGCACGGGGCTCATCGAGCTCGTCACCGAGCCCGACATCCGCACGCCGGAAGAGGCGCGCCGCTTCGCCCAGAAGCTGCGGCTCATCTGGCTTTCCCTCGGCATCTCCGACTGCAACATGGAGGAGGGCTCGATGCGCGTGGACGCCAACGTGAGCGTGCGGCGTCGCGGTGAGGACGCGTTCGGGGTGAAGGCTGAGATCAAGAACATGAACTCGTTCAAGTCGCTTCATGATGCGCTCGCCCATGAGATCGTCCGCCAGGCCGAGCTGCTCGAGAGCGGGGTAGCGGTCGTTCAGGAGACACGCCACTGGGACGCCGGCGCGAAGCGAACGAGCAGTCTGCGTTCGAAGGAGGAGGCACACGACTACCGCTACTTCCCCGAGCCGGACATGGTTCCGTTCGAGTTCACGGCCGAGTGGATCGAGGGTATTCGTGCCCGCCTACCGGAGTTCCCCGACGCACGCCGGAACCGTTTCATGAGCGACTTCGGCCTTCCCCCTTACGACGCCACCGTGCTGACCTCCGATCTCGACCTGGCCGA
>SLCP01000089.1 GCA_007125735.1 Coriobacteriia bacterium
CCTGTAAGCACGCGGCGCGCAGCTCATGCGCTATGCGTTAGGCAGGGAGGCCACGTGTCGCGAGCAGAGTCAGCAGCTGAATCGAAGCGCTGGGACTTCCTCGCAGGCATGGCAGCCGCGCCCTTGGTCTTCACCTTCATCGGACTGCCGGTGCTGCTCGTCACGGCGCTGAGCCCGTTTCTCCCCGAGACAGCAATCTGGCTGCTCGCTGCTCTCGTGGTCTTACTCTTGAGCAGCTTCACAGGCGCGCTTGTCGCACGCTCTTACTCGAAGCGCTTCGCCCTAGGGGTCGCAGCCGCGCCGCTCGCATTGGCGGCTCTGGGCGTGTACCTCGTGTTGCAGGAAATCAGCTCGTCACTTCCGTTCGTTTGGTGGGTGGTCTTCGGCCCTGCCTTCCTGGCCGGTTACCTGTTCGCGTCCAAGCGCAGACGTTCGGAACCCTTGCCGGATGCTTCTGCCTAACCAGCGCATCGAGCAGACGCGCACGAGGTAGAATCGACCTGAAGGCGCATGGCGCGCAGCTCATGCGCTACATCGTTGGACAGAACCAAGACGGAGGACTGAGCGGGATGACCGACACGGATCTGGATCGTCTTATGCGTAGCGTTGGACTCAGCGTGTTCGTCGAGTACTTCGAGCTGTTCGCGGATTCGACTCTCAGCAACGCAGACGTCGCGGACCGTCTGCCCCATGAGTACAAGCTCACAGCGCGGCAGACGCGAGTTTCGTGTGCCAGGCGAATCATCGACCGGGGGCTTGCACCCGAGGCGCTTCGCATCATCAGTGAGTCGACGAGAGTCGATTCGCACACGTCTGAGCGTGCGGCGGCCATTCTTCGCGGGCTCTAGGCTCGGCGAATGGGCATCTCAGACTCCTCACTCGCGGAGCTACTGGAGCGCGTAAAGTCAGTGGCGCGAGAGTACCGTGACGTGACTGGACGGCCGCTCGGTTGCACGGGGGAAGTCGCGGAACTCGAGGCGGCTGCCATTCTTGGGCTTCAGCTTGCCGACGTGCGGCAAGCGGGCTACGACGCCGTGGGCGACGACGGACGACGGATTCAGATCAAGGGGAGATGCGTCCTGCCCTCGTCCAAGCCTGGACAACGCGTGGGAAGCATCAACTGTCGTCATGAGTGGGACACGGTCATGCTCGTCTTGCTTGATGAGGACCTTAACGCGACAGCGATCTATGAGGCGGACCGTGCTGCGGTGGTGGCCGCGCTTGAGGAGCCGGGCTCTAAGGCGCGAAACGAGCGCGGCTCACTCGGCGTTCCCAAGTTCAAGTCCATCTCCTCGGCTGTCTGGACTCGCTAGCGGGTCTGTCCAACAATGGCATCGAGCAGACGGCCAGGAGCTAGACTTACCTGAGAGGGCGTGGGCCGCTGCTCATGCCAAACACGTTGATATGAGATGGCCAGTCAACCCCCGAGCGCTCACGGCGGTCTTGACCTTCGGTTCCGTGCAAGCGGGCGGGCACATGGGTTCGGCGCTCGACCATGCTGATATCCGGGGATTAGAACCCCACATCTCGGTCGGACCGGAGCCTGCCTCCAACTAGGCGCGCGCGTGCAAGTCTCGCATAACGCTATCGAGGATCTCTCCGGAATGCAGCGCCCGCCCGCGTGCATCATTGACTACCGCGCAGGTCCGAGGTTGTCGGTCATGAGCCCCCAGACGAACCCGGAGAGCTCTCGCGCGGTCGCCACCACGGCGGTGTGCGCCCCTTTCCTCGCCGATATCCTGCGGAAGGTGCCGTTCAGCCTCACCTGTGCTTTCCACGAGTAGGCGGCGACCTCAGGGCTCTGACCCTCTAGCCGCTCGCGCAGCTTGCCGCGCACCGCAGGGGCATGGCGGTACGCCCAGGCGGACTCGACGAGCACGCGCCTCACGTGCCGGTTGCCGGTCTTGGTGATCGAGCCTTGGTGGCGGGAAGCCCCGCTCGAGTGCTCAGAAGGCGTCAGTCCCGTGAAGCCCATGTAGCTGCCGGCGTCCCCGAAGCGTGCGAAGTCACACGTCTCGGCAAGGATCGTCATGGCAGAAAGCGTACCGATACCGCGAAGTGCAGAGAGGCGCGCCACGTCTTCTGCGAACGGTTCGGTGAGAGCGAGCTCCTCGATCCGTCTGCCCATCTCGGCGAGCTGGGCATCGCGCACGAAGTAGGCACCGAGCAGGTTGCGAAAGGCCTCCGTCGCAAGCTCCTCGGCGAAGGTCACCGAGCGTGCCCAGACCTCGAAGCGCTGACTCCAGCGGTCAGGGCCGTTCGGGTAGCGCTTGCCGTAGCGAAGCAGGAAGCTCCTGATCCGCTGCCGGGCGACCCTCCGGTCGCGCTTGACCTCTTCGCGCACTCTGATGAGGTCGCGCACGGCTTCTTCTGCGGCGCTCGGCACCCGCACGCTCGTCAGTTCGCCTGCGCGGTGCAGGCGCGCGAGGTTCCTCGCATCGATGCGGTCGGTCTTGACGCGAGAGCCGCTCCGGCGCGGGATGAGCGAGGGCGCGATCACGTCGCACGCGAAGCCGAGCGAGTCGATGAGCCGGTGGGTGTCATACCCGCTCGGCCCGGCCTCGTAGCACACACGGGTGGATCCGGGGTCGTGGCGGCCAAGCAGCCGCCGCACCGCCTCAGGCGTGTTGGGCACCACCCGCTCGTCGATCTCGCCGGTGACAGGCCGCAGCACCGCCACGGCGATCGTGTCCTTGTGCACGTCGAGCCCGATGTGAGTACACTCGTTCATGGCCGGTCCCTCCGTTTGTCGGCGCCCCGGGGCCTATTCCTCAGGGACGATCCACGTATACACCGGATCGGGCCGGCCATCTCATAGTGACTAGAACGAGGCCCGGATCCGCCTGCCCCTTGTGGCTGTTGCAGTAGTAACGTTTGACGGATATATACGTATCGCGTTACTATGTCGGCATGATCGTCTCGTTCCGTGATTCTGACACCGAGGCCCTTGCGGGCGGCAAGCGCGTCAAGCGCTTCGTCGCCATCGGGTCGGTTGCCCGGCGAAAGCTGCGCCAGCTCGAGATCGCCGGAAGGCTCGACGACCTGCGGGTGCCTCCAGGAAACCGGCTTGAGGCGCTCAAGGGCGACCGCAAGGGCCAGCACAGCATCCGCATCAACGACCAGTACCGGATATGTTTCATCTGGTCGGCCGCAGGACCCGAAGACGTCGAGATCGTGGACTACCACTAGGAGGTGATGACCATGGCTGCCAAGCTTGCACCCGTGACCCCCGGCGAGTTGCTGCTCGAGGAGTTCTTGAAGCCCATGGGCATCTCGCAGTACCGTCTCGCCAAGGAGATCGGCGTGCCCGCCACCCGTATCGGCGAGATCGTCGCCGGCCGCCGTGCGATCACGGCCGACACCGACTTGCGCCTGTGCCGCTTCTTCGGACTGTCGGAGGGCTACTGGCTACGCGCCCAGGCAGCCTACGACACCGAGGTCGCACAGGAGCAACTCGCTGATGAACTCGACAAGATCCGTCCGTGGAGTGCGGCGTAGGGGACGGGGCTCGGAGGACTGTCGAGTGTCCGATGTCGTCTCTGACCGTTCGTTCCATCTGAGGGAGATGCTGCCGGATGACCTCACCAGCGATGGGGATTCGTCGAGGCCGGTACCCAGATGGTGAACAGTGGGCGCGTCTCGCTTAGGGAGCGCGTGCTCGACTGAGTGAGTCCAAGTTCGAATCGCAACACTTCCTCCGGCCAGGCCTTTGCGCACGTTTGGCGTTGACTTCTCGGCCGCGCCGTGAAATATTAGATGCGGTATAACACTACATCACGATAACCAAAAAGCAAACCTTCAAAGCAGCATCAGAGCGGTATACGATACTAAGAGACATATCATTCACCTCATGAAGTCGGCATCGGCTGACTTGCTCGGGTGCTATTTCGATCGCGAAGCTCCTACGGGCTTATCGGGGGGATTCACACATGAGACTCGCCGAAATGGATACGTGCTCTATCACTGATCTTCGGCGCAATCCGTCAGCACGCGTGGAGCAGGTGAGGCGAAGCGGGCACCCGTTGCTCATCACGCGGCGAGGCACTCCCATCGCGGTCCTCATGAGCATCGAGCAGTACGCTGCCGCGTTCAGAGAGCACGACCGCCAGGACTACCGTTGCTACCTCGAAGAGAAGTACCGATGAGCGGGCGTCTCATGCATCGTCTCCAGCCCGATCCCGCCGCCCCCGAGGCCTCCCCTGAGCAGCGAATCCGTGATGCTCTTTTCCGAATCGAGGCCGAAGAGGGAGTCCGTGTGCTCTACGCGGTCGAGTCCGGAAGTCGAGCGTGGGGCTTTGCGTCGCCTGATTCCGACTACGACGTCCGCTTCCTCTATGCTCATCGCCCCGAGTGGTACCTCAGCATCCGGCGCCGCCGCGACGTCATCGAGCGTCCCATCGAGCGAGATCTCGACCTGAGCGGCTGGGACCTCCCCAAGGCGCTCGGGTTGTTCGGCAAGTCGAATCCGCCGCTGCTCGAGTGGCTGCGGTCGCCTGTCGTGTACTGGGAGACAGGTTCGCTGGCGGAGCGCCTCCGTGACCTGGCGCGGCGCATCGCATCGCCGAGCGCATGCCTGCACCACTACCTGCACATGGCCGAGGGCAACCACCGCGAGTATCTGCACGGCGAGCAGGTGTGGCTCAAGAAGTACCTCTACGTGCTGCGAGCCGTGCTTGCGTGCCGGTGGATCGAGGTTCATCGCACGCCGCCGCCGGTGGAGTTCGACGCGGTTGCCGCAGAGGTGCTGCCCGCGCCGCTGCGGCGGGTGGTCGAAGAGCTGCTCCAGCGCAAGCGCGCTGGTGAGGAGCTTGCGATGGGTCAGCGGATTCCCGCGGTGAGCGAGTTCCTGGATGCCGAGATCGTGCGGCTGAGCGAGGCCGCGCGCGCTTGCGGGCGCACGGGTGCGACCGATCCCGAAGTGCTTGACGCGCTGTTGCATGACACCTTGTGTGAGACCTGGCCGCCGGTGGCCGATCGTGTCTTTGAGTCCGGTATCGCGTGCACACCCGTTCGTCTCGATGAGCCGTCAAGGGAGCCCCGATGAGAACACCGCGCGAAAACCGCCGCCAACCCGGCGCAATCACCTCGGACGGCGAAGCCCAGGCCGTACGAATCGCGCTCGCTCGCGAGATCGCGCAAGCGGTGACAGCGACCGGGCTCAGTCAGCGCGAAGCCGCCGAGTTGCTCGGCACGGCCCAGCCAAACGTCTCCGCGCTCCTTGCCGGCAAGGTCGAGGGTTTCTCGCTTGACCGGCTCGTGAGGTACCTGAACCTGCTGGGCCACGACATCCACATCGTCGTCCTGCCAAAGCCGCCCGAGCGCGAACATGCGCGCACGTGGGTGATCAGCCCCGCCTCGGGCGCGGGAATCGCGGGCTGGGCATGTGGGTAGGCGCAGGTTCGAGCCGGAGCACTTTGGCGCATGGTTGAAGTCGGAGTTCCTCGGCGACTATGAACTCAGCCCTGCTCAGTTCGCCATCGCGATCCGAGTTCCGCTCGAGCGAGTAGAGCGCATCTTGGCGGGCCTCGAGTCCATCGACGCCGACCTGGCACTACGCCTGGCGAAGTTGTTCGGCGGATCGGCAGATGGCTGGCTGCGCTGGCAGCAGGGCTACGAGCTATGGCATGCACACGAGTGCGCTGCCGAGGAGATCGACACCATCGTCCCCCTCGACCCGAACGTGCGCGTGTCAGTCCGCAAAGACGATCCACTGGAGCCGGAGCTTGTCGAGGAGCTTCAAAGGCGCATGGATGACGTGCGCGATGCGCGTCGATGGGTTGTCGTGAGCCGAATCTTCGGCGATGACGCGCCGTTGCACGAGAAGAGCCTCACGCGCATGTTCTACAACGTCGAGAGCGGCTGTTACTCTCCGGAGCTCCGAGGGGCCACGGCATTCAAACGAGAGAGTGCGGCAGCGGCGGTCGCCAAGGCCATCGGCGAACGCACAGACGTTGTCGAAGTCACGAAGCAAGACCTCGAGAAGCCGCTGCGGGACGAAGCCATCGATCGTGAGGTGCGGGAGCGCTTCTTCAGGAACACCGGGCAGGGGATGTCGGAGTGGGACATCGGAACGTACCTTCGTGATGAGGCTGACATGACGGCATACCTTGAGGCCGCAGCTGAGGACGCTGCTCCGAAGCTGATCGCAGCAGCGGTTGGGGATGTGATGAAGGCGATGAAGACGCAGACGACCGTCGAGTATCTCGAGGCGCGTGGGCAACTCGGTAGTCGAGAGGCGTACGAGAGGGCGATGGCCAGGGTGCGAGACGTCGAATCCTAGGCGACACCGGAGAGGGGTGCGATCATGCTCGATCTCGAGGTGCTGCCCGGACTCCTCGGCCTCGCTGTCTGAGTCGTGGAGGGCGATTCGCCCGACTTCGACGCGGACTCGCAGTGGCAGTACAGTTGTCTCGGAGGGCGCGCGGCACCACGGCATGCCGTTACGGCGCGCGCACCATCGACAGACACGTCAGAAGGGATGCACATGCGACGCATCGCTCGCGGCTTCTTGCTGGCGGTAAGCGCGATCAACGGAGTGCTCGGCGTGGTGTGCGCCGTGCTCTTGCTGCTCAAGCCCGACGGACGACTTCTCGGCATGCAGGTGCTCCTCCCCGTCATCGCCGAGTTCCCCTGGTCGGACATCTTCTTCCGGGACTTCCTGTGGATCGGCATCGTGATGCTCCTCGGGCTCGGCCTGCCCAACCTGCTTGCCTTCGCGATGCTCCTGCGTCGTGTGCCCATGCAGTATCGGTTCACCCTCATCGCCGCCGTCCTCCTGCTGCTGTGGTGTGGTTTCGAGCTGGTCTACATGTTCAACATCGCGGTCGTGGCGTTCTTCGCGGTAGCGGTGCTGTCTATCGCGGCGTCGATCTGGCTCATGCAGCCCGCAGGACACGGCGGTGACGAGGTGGTCGCATGAGTGAAGCGGCACCGTACGACATCCGTCGGCTCGGTCCGGACGACGTCGGCCCCATGCGCGAACTCCTCGCCGTGTTCGCCGAGGTGTTCGACGAGCGCGCGACGTACTGCGACGCTCAGCCGAGCGATGCGTACCTTCGCGATCTGCTCGCCGATGAGCACTTCGCCGCGATCGTGGCTCTGAGCGAGGGCGTCGTCGTCGGCGGGCTGGCCGCCTACGAGCTCCGTAAGTTCGAGCAGGCGCGCAGCGAGCTCTACATCTACGACCTCGGCGTAATCGAGCCATGCCGGCGGCGCGGCATCGCGACCGCGCTCATCGAGGAGGCCCGAGACATCGCCCGGGCGATGGGGTGCTGGGTGGCGTTCGTCCAGGCGGAGGCAGGCGACGCTCCAGCGACCGCGCTCTATGCCAGGCACGGCGAGCGGGAAGACGTGATCAGCTTCGACATCCCGCTCGACTGAGACGGAGGCGGCCGTGAGCCAGGACAGCGACGCGCGCGATTCGGTGCGGGAGATGTGGCGGGCGTTCTGCGCGGAGCGGCCCGACCTGGCCGATCTCGACACGCCCTACGCGGCGTGGCACTTCTGCGACAACCAGAAGGATGCCGATGAGCTCGTCGAGCTCGTCCTCGCAGGCCAGAAGCGGGCCACGGCCGGTGCGCTGTGGTCGTACGAGGCCGAGGGGGAGGCGATCCCTGCGGTGGGCGACTTCAGCGTCGTGACGGAGTGGTCAGGGGTCGCGCGCTGCGTGATCCGCACCATAGCGATCGAGATCGTGCCGTTCGATGAGGTCACCGAGGAGTTCGCCGCCACGGAGGGCGAGGGCGACGGCTCGCTCGAATACTGGCGCAGGGGACACTGGGCGCACTTCACGAGAGAAGCCGAGCTGAGCGGCAGGATGCCCACCCCCGACATGCCGGTCGTCTGCGAGCGGTTCGAGGTGGTGTTCCCTGTACCGGCACACCTCGGCGTGGCGGGCCCCGGGGGCAGTTCCTGAGGGGCGGCTGAGCGCGTTCGGTGAAGTCCTTCCCGCATTGGGCTACGATGGTTCAAGGCGCGCCCTCCTCGGCGTGCTCGCGTCATCGGCCGGACAGGGGGAGCTCATGCAAGCGAAGCGCATCGTCATCACGCAGCACGACCTCGATCGCCTGCAGCGCGTCGTGAACGACGCGAGGATAAGTCGTGCGGTCGACGTGACCGGACTCGTCGGCGAGCTGGACAGGGCACTGGTCGTTGCGCCTGAAGAGATACCCGGCGATGTCGTGACGATGAACTCGAAGGTCCGGCTCATCGACGTGGAGTCCGGCGAGCCCATGGATATCGCACTCGTCTTCCCGGAAGACGCCAACGTCGCCGAGGGGGCGGTGTCGATCCTCGCTCCCGTCGGCACCGCCATCATCGGCTACAGCCAGGGCGACACCATCGAATGGCCGACGCCGTCGGGGACGAGGACGTTTCGCATCGAACGCATACTCTTCCAGCCCGAAGCCGCGGGTGAGTGGGACCTGTAGGGCCGCGACGGAACCGGGTCTACTTCGCACGATCGTTCGGCGCCGCGCCACCGCGCGGTCGTTCGATCTTTGGGAACGAACCTCTGTAGGAATCCCTGTCCGTACGAAGGAGGCGATAGCGCGTGGCTGAGAGCAGCATCGGGTGCGCACGGCCGACCGGGTCGGTCGTGGGCGAGAGCCCAGAAGTATCCGAGGAGGCATCTGTAGAGCGGGCCGAACAGTCCGCAGGTAAGGAGAGGGCGATGGGCACGATAATGGTGGGGCGCAAGGCCCCTGACTTCACCGCACCCGCGTACCACGCAGGGGAGTTCAAGCAGGTCAAGCTTTCTGACTACCTCGGGTCGTGGGTCGTACTGTGCTTCTACCCCGGCGACTTCACGTTCGTTTGACCGACCGAGATCTCGGCGGTCGCCGCGAAGCACGACACGTTCAAGGAGCTCGGAGTCGAGGTCATGGCTGTTTCGGTCGACTCCCAGTTCGTCCACAAGATGTGGGACGAGAACGAGCTTTCCAAGATGGTAGAGGGAGGCATCCCGTTCCCGATGATCGCTGACGCCGCAGGTCACCTCGGTCAGGCGTACGGCGTCTACGATGCCGAGGCCGGCGTCGACGTTCGCGGACGCTTCATCATCGACCCGGACGGCGTCATCCAAGCCATGGAGGTGCTCACGCCCCCGGTAGGACGTCGCGTGGACGAGACCATCCGCCAGATCCAGGCGTTCCAGCACGTCCGTGAAACGGACGGGGCCGAGGTCACTCCGTCGGGCTGGGAGCCGGGCAAGAAGGTGCTCAAGCCGGGTCCGGACCTCGTCGGACGGGTGTGGGAGGTTTGGTCGCCGGCGGACGAGTAGCTGGCCTTCCGCCATCGAGGCCCACGTCCGGTCGTCGCCGGCGCGGCGGTGGTATCCTATGCGGACCGCACCTGAGACCGAGACGCGACCGCAACAGCGGCGCGTACACGGGAAGGGAGCTTCGCATGAAGCGCACGATGCTCGGCGGCAAGATACACCGCGCCACCGTGACCGAGGCCGATCTCGACTACGAGGGCAGCATCACCATCGACCGCGATCTGCTCGAGGCGGCAGGGATACTCGAGGGCGAGGCGGTCGAGGTGTGGGACGTCACGAACGGGTCGCGCCTGACGACGTACACGCTCGCGGGGCCGGCGGGATCCGGCGTCGTCTGCGTGAACGGTGCCGCCGCCCACCTCGTGCGCGCGGGCGACGTCATCATCATCGCCAACTTCGTCCTCCTCGACGACGAAGAGGCTCGTTCGTGGCGTCCTCGCGCCGTCTTCGTCGACGAGCGCAACTCGATTCGGGAGGTGCGGCCCGAGCGCGTCTACGCCTTGGGCTCCCAGTAGCAGCGCTTGGGCGAGACGATGCGCTCGGTCTTCTTGAGGTCGTTCATCGCCTTGTCGACCACCTTGCGGTCGAGGCCGGTCAGCTCCACTACTTTGCCGGCGTTCAGCGGCTCGCCGGCGTTCTTCATCGCTTCGAGGACCTTGTCGGTCGCGTCCATGTGCGCGCTCCTTCGCTGGTTCGGAATCGGTACGAGATGGTAGATTCCCAATCCGCGCCGCCGGTAGCGCACGACCCGCGCCGCGCGGCTAAAGACCTCCTGTATGGGGCCCCGTCTGCACCGGCCCGCCTCCTTCGCTACAATCGGACGCGGCTCACGTGAGCGCTCTGTCCGGCACACGTACGACGACCCGAGGGGGTCTCATCCATGCGCATCCTCGTCCTCGGCGGCGGTGGACGCGAGCACGCGATCGTCGCATCGCTCGCCGCATCGCCCCGCGTCACGCACGTCTTCGCCGCCCCCGGTAACGGCGGCACCGCTGCTGTTGCCGAGAACGTCTCGCTCCCGGTCGAAGACGGCGCCGCAGTCGCGGTGTTCGCGCGCGAGCACGACGTCGATCTCGTGGTCATCGGCCCGGAAGCACCGCTCGTGGCCGGCGTGGCCGACGCGGTGCGCGACGCGGGCATCCCCGCGTTCGGCCCCGGAGCCGACGGCGCGCGCATCGAGGGCTCGAAGGAGTTCGCCAAGGAGTTCATGCGCCGCCACGGCCTGCCCACCGGCGACGCGCAGGCGTTCTCGGCGCTCGAGCCCGCGCTCGCCTACCTCGAGGAGGTCGGGGCGCCCGTGGTCGTCAAGGCCGACGGGCTTGCCGCAGGCAAGGGCGTCACCGTCGCAATGGACCTCGGCGTGGCGCGCGACGCGGTGCGCGAGTGCTTCGCAGGGCGCTTCGGCGAGGCCGGCTCGACCGTGCTCGTCGAGGAGTACCTCACCGGGCCGGAGTGCTCGCTGCTCGTCTTCACCGACGGCCACACTGTCGTTCCCATGGCGCCTGCGCAGGACCACAAGCGTGCCTACGAGGACGACCAGGGCCCCAACACGGGCGGCATGGGCGTCTACTCGCCAGTGCCGATCGTCACCGATGCCGAGCACGAGGCGATGGTCGCAGCGATGCGCGCTGCCGTCGAAGGACTGGCCGAGGAGGGCATCGACTACCGCGGCGTCCTCTACGGCGGTTTCATCCTCACCGCCGAGGGCCCCAAGCTGCTCGAGTTCAACGCGCGCTTCGGCGACCCCGAGACGCAGGTCGTCCTCCCGCGTCTCGAGGGAGACCTCGCCGAGGTGCTGCTCGCTGCGGCCGAGGGTCGCCTCGCCGACGTCGAGCTCGGCTGGCGCGACGAGTGGGCGGTCTCGGTCGTGCTCGCGAGCGGCGGGTACCCGGGCGACTACGACGTCGACATGCCGATCACCGGCATCGAGGCCGCCGAGGCCCTGCCGGGCGTGACGGTGTTCCACGCGGGCACGCGGCTGGCGCCCGACGGCACCGTGCTCACCGCTGGCGGTCGGGTCCTCAACGTCACCGCGCTCGGCCACGATTTCTCCTCGGCGAGAGACCGCGCGTACGAGGCGGTCGCGCTCATCGACTTCGACGGGATGTTCTACCGCTCCGACATCGGCGCGAGGGCCCAGCGCGGTCGCGACGCCTGGCAGGTGTAGCGTGCTCTCGGAGCGCGTGCTCAGCGCGGTCATGAACCGCGCTAACGCGAAGACCCTCAGGCTCGAGCCGTACGCCGAGCGGCGTCTGCCTGCGCCGATTCCGGGTCGCGAGTACCTGCTCTACGTGCACGTGCCGTTCTGCACCCGGCTCTGCCCGTACTGCTCGTTCAACCGCTTCCCGTTCGAGGAGAGCCGCACCGTCGCCTACTTCAAGCGCCTGCGCGAGGAGATGCGCTACGTGGCCGAGCAAGGCTTCGCGTGCACGTCGATGTACGTGGGCGGCGGCACGCCCACCGTCATCATCGAGGAGCTCTGCGAGACGATCGATCTCGCCAAGAGTCTCTTCTCGATCCGCGAGGTCTCGAGCGAGACGAACCCCGATCACCTCATCGAGCGTGTCGTCGGACCCCTCACCGAGCGGGTCGACCGGTTCAGCGTGGGCGTGCAATCTTTCGACGATACCTTGCTCGCCCAGATGGACCGCTTGGACAAGTACGGCTCGGGTGAGGAGATCCTCGAGCGCATCCAATCGATCGAGGGCCGCTTCCACTCGCTCAACGTCGACATGATCTTCAACTTCCCCACGCAGACAGAGGAGATGCTCCGCCGCGACGTCGAGATGCTCGCGGCGAGCCGCACCAACCAGACGACGTTCTACCCGCTCATGGCCTCGCCGGTCGTCGAGGAATCGCTCAAGCGAACGGTGGGCGAGGTCTCCTACGACCGCGAGCACCGCTACTACCTGCTCCTGTCCGAGCTGCTCGCCGAGAGCTTCGA
>SLCP01000207.1 GCA_007125735.1 Coriobacteriia bacterium
GCTTCCTCGGCCCCAACGGCGCCGGGAAGTCCACCACCATCAAGGTGCTCACCGGCCAGCTGCCGCCCAAGAGCGGGCGCGCGAAGATCCTCGGCAGGGAGACCGGGCGCGACGACCCGGTCATCCAGGCGCAGATCGGCGTGTGCTTCGAGGAGAAGAACCTCTACCTCAACATGTCGGCGCTCGAGAACCTCGACTTCTTCGCGTCGCTCTACGGCATCAAGGACCCGAACTCGCTCGAGGTCCTGCGCCGGGTGGGCCTCGCCGACCGCGCCAAGGACCGCGTGCACAGCTTCTCGAAGGGCATGCGCCAGCGCATGATGATCTCGCGCGCGTTCATCAACAAGCCCAAGGTGCTGTTCTTGGACGAGCCCACCGACGGCCTCGACCCCACGACGGCCGCCCAGATCCGAACGACCATCCAGGAGGAGGCCGACCGCGGCGCGGCGGTCCTGCTCACCACACACGACATGAACGAGGCCGATCAGCTCTCGAACCGCGTCGCGTTCATCAACGAGGGCGAGATCGTCGCCCTCGACACCGCCGAGAACCTCAAGCTCAAGTACGGCGAGCGCTCGGTGAAGGTCCGCCTGCGCGACGGAGACGGCGTCCGCGAGGAGCGCATCCCGCTCGACGATGAGGGCTCCTCGGCCAGGATCGCCGAGTTTGCCGCCTCCCCCGACCTCATGACCATCCACACGGAAGAAGCGACCCTCGAGGCGATCTTCATCAAGCTCACGGGCAGGGGGCTGGAGTAGATGGAGCGCCCACTGACCGTATCCCGGGGCGCCATCCTGCGCGCGCTCCTCAGAAAGGAGTTCATCGCGTACTCGCGCGACAAGCTCTACCTGTTCTTGACGCTGCTCACGCTCGTCTTCGTGATCGGCGTGTTCTGGATCATGCCCGATAGCGTCGACGAGACGATCACGCTCGCCGTATCGCCGCCGGTCGAGACGCTCATCGCCGAGGGGATCGAGACGTTCCGCGCGATGGGCGTGCCCGAGGAGCAGCTCGCCGAGATCGCCGAGGCCGACCTGGCCGAGGAGGAAGAGGGCGTCGACCTCGTGGGCTTCGACGACGTGGCCGAGATGACCGCGGTCATCGAGGGCTCACTGGAGGCGTGGCGCACCGACGCCGACGAGATCGTGCTCCGCGACACCGAGGCCGGTGACCCGCGGCCCGCCGACTCACGGCGCGTGAACGTCGACATCGGCATCGCGTTTCCCGCAGGCTTCATCGCGGACGTGGCAAGCGGCACCGAGGGCGTGACGGTCACCGTCTACTCCGATGCCGCCGTGCCGGCCGAGATCGAGAACGCCATGACGAGCTTCGTGCGCGAGGCCGCCTATCAGCTCGCCGGGCGCGACCTCCCGGTCACGATGCCCGACGAGGACACGATCGTGCTCGGCGTCGACCGCGCGGGCGACCAGGTATCCTACCGCGACAAGCTCGTGCCGATGCTCGCGTTCATGATCCTGCTCATGGAGACGTTCTCGATGGCGTCGCTCATCAGCGTCGAGGTGCTGCAGCGCACGGTGACGGCCGTGCTCGTCACGCCCGCGCGCATCGCCGACGTGCTTGCGGCCAAGTCGATCTTCGGGACCGGCATGGCGCTCGTGCAGGGGATGATCGTGCTGGGCCTCGTGGGCGCGTTCACCGCGGACAACTGGTGGCTCCTCCTGATCGCCGTGCTCCTGGGCTCGATGATGTTCACGGGGGTCGCGATGATCGTGGGTGCTGCCGGCAAGGACTTCCTCGGCCAGCTGTTCTACGCGATGGCGTTCACCGTTCCCTTGATACTGCCTGCGATCTCCGTGCTCTGGCCGGGTTCGGCCGCGCTGTGGGTGCAAGCCATCCCCACGTTCCCCGTGCTCGACGCCCTCGTGAACATCACCATCTACGAGGCGGCGTGGGCCGACGTGTGGCGCTCGTTCGGATTCGCGGCCGTGTGGGTGGCCGTGCTCTACGGCGCCGGATTGTTCACGCTCAAGCGAAAGGTGGAGTCGCTATGAGTCTTTCGCGCATCTGGAAGGTGCTGCGCAAGGACTTCGCCATGGGTCCGCGCTCACCGTTCTTCCTCTACGCTCTCGTGTTGCCCGTCGTGCTGACGGTGCTGTTCCAGTTCGCATTCGGATCGCTCTTCGAGCCCAAGCCGCGGCTCGGGATCGTCGATGCGGGCGCTTCTGCGATCACCGCCGCGATGGAGGCGGCTGAGGGCATCGAGCTCACGCTGCTCGACGATGCCGAGGAGCTCAGGCGTCAGGTGGAGGCGAACGACCTCGACGCAGGCCTCGTGCTGCCGGCTGGGTTCGACGAGGCCGTGCGCGACGGCTCCCGGCCGCCGCTCGACTTCTACATCGGCGGCGAGAGCTACGCGTCGAACCGCATTATCCTCATGGTGACGGCGCTCGACACCATCCGTGAGGTGGAGGGCAGCGCGGCGCCCGTGGAGGTGGAGGTCGTGAGCTTCGGCGAGGAGGGGCTGCCGCTGACGTTGCGCCTCGTGCCGATCATCGTCTTCTACGCGCTCGTGCTCGCCGGGGTGGCCGTGCCTGGATCGAGCCTCGTAGAGGAGAAGGAGAAGGGCACGCTCATGGCGATCCTCGTCACACCGGTGAAGGTGAGCGAGGCGCTCGCGGCGAAGTGGCTCCTCGGCCTGACGCTGACGTTCGTGATGGCGATGGTGACGCTCGCGCTCAACGGGGCGCTCGGTGCGCGTCCGTTCGACGTCGCCGTGGTGGTGTTCGTGGCGGCGCTTCTCACTGCGATGCTGGGCCTGTTCGTAGGCGTCGTCTCGAAGGACTCGACGATGATGTTCGGCATCATCAAGGGCGCGGGTGTCATCTTATTCGCGCCGGTGCTCTGGTACCTGTTCCCGAGCTGGCCGCAGTGGATCGCCAAGCTGTTCCCGCTCTACTGGATCATCGAGCCGATCTGGCAGGTGGCCGTGATGGGCGAATCGCTGGCGGCCGTGTGGTTCGAGCTTGCGATCGCGCTCGGTATCGTTGCAGCAATGCTGCCGCTCATCGTGATGCTCGCCCGCCGGATGCAGGGGCAGATGGCCGCGCGGTAGGGGGCGCCGATCTACCCCACGCACGACCCGGAGCCCGCCCGGCTTGGGCGGGCTCCGTCGCGCTACAATAGCCGCGACCGCAACACGTCAGGGGAGGCCGTGGAGCAGCAGCTGATTCTCGACAGGTACCGGCCGCTGGCCGAGCTCGGCGAGGGTGGATACGGCACCGTCGTGCTCGCCTACGACACGCGCATGCAGCGCCGCGTCGCCATCAAGCGCCTCCC
>SLCP01000156.1 GCA_007125735.1 Coriobacteriia bacterium
CTCAAGCTCGCCGAGGACGAGATCAGCCGAGCGCTCCGCGACTCCCAGGAACGGCACCGCACGCTCGTGGACCACTCCCCCGACATGATCGTCGTGGCCGAGGACGGCCGGATCTCGTTCGTGAACCCCTCAGGCGTGCAATTCCTCGGCCTCGACACGTCCTCGCCCGTCTTGGGTCGGCCGGTGACCGAGCTCTTCGCACCCGGCGGCGCCGAGACCACCCCCGCCGAACTCGAGCTCGCCATCGTGTCGGGGCTGTTCAGCCGTCCGATGCCGGTGAAGCTGCTGCGCCCCGACGGCTACCGCGTCGATGTCGAACTCACCGGAACGCGCATGCTCCTTGAGGGCCGCAGAGTCGTGCAGTACGTAGCACGCGACATCACCGAGCGCCTCGATGCCGAGAACACCATCCGCACGATGGCGTTCTACGATCCGCTGACCGAGCTGCCCAACCGCACCCTCTTCAACGACCGGCTGCGTGCCGCGATCGCGCACGCGCGGCGCGCGGGCACGACCGTCGCCGTGGCCTTCCTCGACCTCGACGAGTTCAAGTTGATCAACGACACGCTGAGCCACGTGGTCGGCGACGAGCTGCTCTGTCTCGTAGGGCAGCGGATACGCGAGACCGTGCGCGACGGAGACACGGTCGCCCGGATGTCCGGGGACGAGTTCACCGTCGTCGCCCATCTCACTCACAAGACCGACGCCGCCTCGTTCGCCCAGCGCCTCCTCGACGCGTTCGCGATGCCCTTCCGTGTGCGGGATCACCTGCTGCACATCACGGCGAGCATCGGCGTATCGGTCTTCCCCGACCACGGCATCGAACCGGGCGACCTCATCAAGAACGCCGACACCGCCATGTACATTGCGAAAGACGCCCGCTGCAACAGCTTCCGCGTCTACGAGCCTGCCATGGGCGCGCGCTCGCTCGACCGCCTGCACCTCGAGCGCGAACTGCGTGATGCGCTCGAAACCGGAACGTTCGCACTGCGCTACCAGCCGCAGGTCGACACGCGCACTGGATCGATCGTGGGCCTCGAAGCCCTGTTGCGCTGGAACCACCCCGAGCGCGGCGAGCTCGCACCCGGCACGTTCCTGGCGGTGGCCGAGCAGAGCGGACTCATGACGCAGATCGGCAGGTGGGTACTTGAGACCGCGTGCAAGCAGGCCGAGGGGTGGCGCCGTCAGGGACTCCAGGTCGACCGCATGGCGGTCAACCTCTCGGCACGCGAGTTCCAGCAGTTCAACGTGGTCGATGTCGTCGCCGACACGCTCGGCCAGACCGGACTCGAGCCATCCCTGCTCGAGATCGAGATCACCGAGAACACCGCCCTGCACGAGGTCGATCGCGTGCTCGAGACGCTCAACGAGCTGCGGTCGCTCGGCGTACGGATCGCGATCGATGACTTCGGTACGGGCTACTCATCGCTCTCCTACCTCAAGCGCTTCCCCTTCCAGACGCTCAAGATCGCACAGACCTTCATGAGCGACGTGCATCGCGACGAGCACAGCGCCGGCATCGCCCGCATGATGGTCGACCTGTGCCAGCTGCTCGAACTCGACATGGTCGCCGAGGGTGTCGAGCACCCCGATCAGCTCCGCTTCCTCACCGACCACGGCTGCCACGTCGTACAGGGACACCTGTTCAGCAAGGCGCTCAGGCCCGAGGAGATCGAGACGCTGCTCTCGTCGGGCGGGCGACTGCGAGCAGGCATCGTCTGAGCCGGGCGGCATCACGTGCGAGTGCGGGCGCGATCCTCGACACGAACACGGGAGCGCCCCCCAGGGGGCGCTCCCGGTATCGCGCTCTGGCGGAGAGCGAGGGATTCGAACCCTCGATACGAGTTCAAGCTCGTATACACGATTTCCAGTCGTGCGCCTTCAGCCTCTCGGCCAGCTCTCCGCGAACCGTCCCGCCGCGACATCCTGCCGCAACAGGCAGCATCCGCGAGTATATCGGGCGCGGCGCACGCGGGCAACGCGAGCGGTGGGTGTCTCTCGAGACGCTCTGCATGACACCGACCGCTCGTCAGGTCATCACCGCCGTTCGCTCGGTATCTGATAACATTGAATAAGGATGGGGGATACGAAAGCTGGGGCCGCTAGGGGGATTGACTGGGCGGACCGCAACCCTTGCTCACGTCGACTGCGGGAGGTCCCTGGTGCGCGCTGCTCTCATGGCAGCCGTCGTCGCCGTCACGCTTGCCGCGACGGCGTGTGCGACCGCGCCCCCACGCGCCCCGGTCGCCCCGCCCCTCCGCTTCGCTGCACCCACCGAACCCCTCGCGGCGATCGCGACGGTCGCCCACGAGAGCGGCTTGTTCTCGGCGCATGGCGCGAACGTCGATTTCGTCGCGGTGGATTGCGGCATCCGCGCCCTCGACGATCTCCTCGCTCGCGAGTACGAGCTCGCACTCGCTTCCGATGTCGCCCTGGCCCGTCGCACGCTCGACACCCAGGACTTCCGTATCGTCGCAACCATAGCGGTGGCCGAGGACGACTCGCGCGTCGTCGCTCGGCGCTCGGCGGGGATCGAGGTCGCCGCCCACCTCGCCGGCAAGCGGATCGGGGTCGTGCGCGACGGGCAACCCCACTGCTACCTCCACACGCTGCTCGAGAGCGAGTCGCTTGCGGAAGACGACGTCGAGCTGGTGTTCCTCGAAGCCGACGAGGGCGCCCAAGCCCTTCTCGACGGCACGATCGATGCGTACGCGACACGACCGCCAACCATCGACAGGCTCGCGAACGAGTTGGGTGATGACGCCGTAGTGCTCGCTGCCCCCGTGAACCCGTCCAAGATGCTCTCGCTCGTCGTGCACCCCGATGTACTCGAGCATCGGGCGGACGAACTGGTCTCCGTTCTCGCTGCGCTGATCGATGCAGAAGGTGACGTCGCACCGCTGACCGGAGCGGACTTCACGGTGCACCTCGGACAGGACCTGCTCGTCGCGCTCGAGGAGCATGCGCGGTGGATCATCGGCTCCCCGTGCTTCAGCAAGGTCGCAGAGACGACCCCGATACCCGACACGCTTGCCGTCGTCGACCCCGAGCCGCTCGCCTCGCTCGATCCGAATCGCGTGAGACTCCTCGGCTGGAGCGCCCGATGAGTATCCGGACCCGCATGACGCTTCTCGTCGCGATCGCGATCGTATTCACGTCCGGGCTGGTGGCGACGCTGCTGTGGACGATCGCGACCGACCGGCGCGTCGACGCATGTCTCGATCAGGCACGCGACGTCTCCGACGCCGTCTTCGAGCTGACGCTCCTCACGAGCGACTACACCGTCATGCCCAC
>SLCP01000084.1 GCA_007125735.1 Coriobacteriia bacterium
GCCTCGATCACGCTGCGCACCTCGGCCCGACGCGAGAGGCGATCGCGGCCGACAAGGCGCACATCATCAGAGCAGCGAGCGCGCCGGTGCTCGGTCCGGGAACGGCCGGCGTCGAAGCGCCGCTGCTTGCGCGCGCCGATGCGATGCACACGCACGCGCGCGCGGTGCGCACGGAGGGCGAGCCGACCCCGATCGCCGAGGAGCTCACCACCCGCTACCGAGTGCTGACGCGCCCCTCGGCGCCCGACGGCGCGACCGTGCTCGAGGTCGCCGGTGCACACGCGCGCTACGCCGACCTCGCCGTCTGCGCGCCCGCGTACCAGGTGCCCAACGTCGCCACCGCGGTAGCGACTGCCGAGGCGCTCCTCGGCCGGGCGCTCGATCCCGCGCTCGCCCGCGAGGCGATCGCCGCCGTACGCTTCCCGGGCCGCTTCGAGGTCGTTGCGCGCGACCCGTGGGTGGTGGTAGACGGCGCGCACAACCCCGAGGCTGCTGCCGTGCTCGCCGATGCGGTGCGCGACGCGTGGCCCGATCCGGCGGCGCGTCCGGTTGTCGCCCTCGGCGTGCTAGCCGACAAGGACGCGGACGGCATCGTCGCCGCGCTCGCGCCGGTCGCTGCAGGATTCGTGTGCGTCGCGCCGGACTCGCCGCGGGCGCTGTCGGCTGCAGAGCTTGCGACGGTGGCGGAGCGGGTGACGGGCACGGTGCCACAGACCGCCGAGAGCGTCAGGGCCGCGATCGCGGCGCAGCGTGCCGCAGACGCGGCAGCAGGGGTCCTCGTGACCGGCAGCATCCGAACCGCTGCAGAGGGGCGGTAGCCGAGCCCAGGGCGGGGAACGGAGCGTGGTGACCGCGAGCGCGCGCCGAACGAACGTGGCGGACCCTCGCCTCGATCGGACACCCTCGGGGTTAATGGGAACAACTGCTCCCATTAACCCCGAGGGTCTCGCAGACCTCTCCGGGCAGGGCCTCCTCGCGCTCGCCTCACGACCGATCCGGTCGTCTTGCCCGTCGCCAGGCGGCGCTTAGTGCAGACACACGCGGAAACCAGTCGCCATGCGACGTAGCACAGGCGCTCCTGGGTGCCGTCGTGCCGCACCACTTCATCGTTCATCGTCGATTAACGGTGAGCTTCTCCGTCTCACCCCCGAGCGCTTCAGCACTCCCTCGGCCAACCAGCCACCAACCAGCCAAACTCCTCTCCTCCCACCCCGCCATTCTGCTAGAATCCCTCTAGTCCGGCGCAGACGCACGCGAGAGGGAGGACATGGAAGGGATTCTCGACCCGATCCTTCAGAGCGGTGAGTTCATCCTCCTGAGGAACCTCTGCACGCTCTTCTTCATCGTCCTCCACATCGCGCTGACGTTCTGGTCGTACCGTGACGCCGACCGTCGCGGTGCGATGGGCTGGTTCTGGGCGCTCGCCGTATTCCTGTTCCCTCTCGCCGGATGGGCCGTCTACCTGGTGGTTCGCCCGCCGGAGTTCATCGATGACGCGCACGAGCGTGAGCTGGAGATCCGTGCCAAGGAGGTCGCGCTTCAGCGGGACTTCGAGAGCTGTCCGTCGTGCCGTCAGCCCGTCGAGAAGGACTTCCTCATCTGCCCGGCGTGCATGAAGAAGCTGCGCAAGCCGTGCATCGAGTGCGACAAGGCGCTCAAACTCAACTGGAAGGTCTGCCCGTTCTGCAAGACGAAGCAGCAGTAGGGTAGGGACTGACTGTTCGCAGCAGCCGACGTCTCGCCGCGGCGGGACGCCGTTCCGCAATCCAAGGAGTGTGCGATGCCTGAGATCACCGTGAAGCTACCCGACGGCAGCGAGAAGCACGTGCCCGAGGGCTCCACCGTCGGTGACGTCGCCGCTGCCATCGGTCCCCGTCTCGCGCAGGCGGCGCTTTCCGGCATCGTCGAGGAGCGCGAGGTCGACCTCGGCCACGTGGTCGCGGACGGCGCGACCGTCTCCATCATCACCGACCGCTCGCCTGAAGCCCTTCACCTGCTGCGTCACTCGGCGGCGCACGTCATGGCCGAGGCGATCAAGACGCTCTACCCGGAGGCGAAGTTCGGCGTGGGCCCGGCGATCGAGGACGGCTTCTACTACGACTTCGAGATCGACACGCAGCTCACCCCCGACGACCTCCCCGCCATCGAGGAGCGCATGCGGCAGATCGTGGCCGAGGAACGCCCCTTCGAGCGCGCCGAGCTCACCAAGCTCGAGGCGTGGGACACGTTCGCGGGCGATCCGTTCAAGCAGGAGCTCATCGAGGAGCTGCCTGAGGGCGAGGTCATCTCCATCTACAAGGAGGGCGTCTTCACCGACCTCTGCCGAGGACCCCACATCCCGCACACGGGCAAGATCGGCGCGTTCAAACTCATGAAGCTCGCCGGCGCGTACTGGCGTGGCGACAACACCCGCCCGATGCTCCAGCGCATCTACGGGACCGCGTGGTTCACGCAGAAGGACCTCGACGCCTACCTCGAGCGCCTCGAGGAGGCCGAGAAGCGCGACCATCGCAAGCTCGGCCGGGAGCTCGATCTGTTCTCGCTCCACGAGGAGGCGGGCGCCGGGCTTCCCATCTACCATCCCAAGGGCGCCCGCGTGCTCCGCATCATCCAGGAGTGGATGCGCCAAGAGCTCTACCGCCGCGGCTACGACGAGGTCATCACCCCGCACATGTACAAGGCCGACGTGTGGAAGACCTCCGGCCACTGGGACAACTACCGGGAGAACATGTACTTCTTCCAGGTGGATGAGGGCGAGGGTAAGGTCAACGACTACGGCATCAAGCCGATGAACTGCCCCGGTCACATCATGGTCTACAAGAACGACATCCGCTCATACCGCGACCTGCCGTGGCGGATGTTCGAGTTCGGCACCGTCTACCGCCACGAGCTCTCTGGCGTGGTGCACGGCCTCATGCGCGCACGGGGCTTCACGCAGGACGACGCGCACATCTTCTGCACCCCCGATCAGGTCACGCCCGAGGTCATCAAGATGCTTGACCTCGTCGACTACGTGAACGGCGAGTTCGGCTTCGACTACACCGCTGAGGTGTCCACGAAGCCCGAGAAGTCGATCGGCTCCGACGAGATGTGGGATCACGCCACCGAGGGCCTGAAGGCAGCGCTCGACTCGCGCGGCATGGACTACGAGATCAACGAGGGCGACGGCGCGTTCTACGGGCCCAAGATCGACATCAAGCTGCGCGACGCGATCGGGCGGACGTGGCAGACGGCCACCATCCAGGTCGACTTCAACAACCCCGAGCGCTTCGACATGACCTACCGCAC
>SLCP01000015.1 GCA_007125735.1 Coriobacteriia bacterium
CTGGAGATTACGCGACGACTCCGGAGCGCAAGCTCAAGTACGACCTCATCTACATGTATCATCAGAACCTCCCGATGGACCTGCAGATCCTCGTCGAGACCGCCCGCGTGGTCCTTACTGGAGCGGGATCGAGATAGGAGTCAGCGTGGCAGCAGCCCGCAAGAAGAACCGCGCACGCACGAAGAAGCGCACTACGACGGCCGCTCCGCGATCGTCGGCTACCAGCCGGATGGCCACCGGTTTCGCCGCCATGACAGGTGCACAGAAGGTGGCGTGGGCCTGCCTGCATGCACTCGTGCTCGCCGTGCCGCTGGCGATGTCGAACTGGACGTGGTTGCCCGGGGTGCACTTGCCCTTCACGTTCGACCAGTTCGATATCGTCAAGGTGTTCGTGCAACGCGGTATCACGCTCGTGGCGTTCGGCGCTTGGGCGTGGCACGTGCTCGTCAACGGTGGCACGGTGCGCAGGACCAAAGTCGACTACCTCATACTCGCCGTTCTCGGCTGGTTCGCGCTTTCGGCCATCTTCTCCATACACCCACCAACGGCGGTCTTCGGCAAGTACCGGCGTTTCGAAGGGCTGCTCTCGTTCATCACGTATGCCACGATGTTCTTCCTCGCCGTGCAATTCCTCGACCGGCTGTCCCGCGTCCGCTCGCTCGCGCGGACGCTGTTCGTGTCGGGCACGCTCGTGAGCCTCTACGGGGTACTGCAGTACCTTGGGATCGATCCGCTCACGTGGGGCCGACTTCCCTTCGAGGAGAGCCGCTCGTTTTCCACGTACGGGAACCCCAACCTGCTCGGCGGGTTCATCGTGTTCCCGCTCGTCATCTCTCTAGCGCTCGCGCTTTCTGAGAAGGACCACCGATGGCGCATAGCCTACAGTGGGGGTTTCTTCGTAACGGTGGTCTGCTGGATCACGGCGTTCACCCGCGGCGCATGGATCGGCGGCGCTGTGGGGCTCGCCATCATCATCTTCGCCGCGTGGAGGATGAGGACAAGGCTTACTCGAGGCGACTGGATCTTCTCCGGGGGCATCGCGGCGGTCGCTGCCTTCGTCGTAGTGCGCAGTCTCGGCGCGGACGATCCGGTCATGAACGTCTCCAGGCGGCTCGTATCGATCTTCGAGTTCGAGCGAGGAAGTGCACTCACGCGGTTCCAGATCTGGGACTCGGCGTGGCGGGCCACACTCGACCGTCCGGTCCTTGGATTCGGTCTCGACACGTTCCGCCTTCTGTTTCCCGGCTACAAGCCAATCGAGTACACGCAGACCGCGGGTTACATCTCGGTCGCCGACAACGTTCACAACTACGTCCTCCAGATGATGACGGCGGTGGGCATCCCGGGTGTACTCTTGCTCTACGGCCTCTTTCTCACGGTGGCCGCGCTCTCGGCGCGCAATGCGTTCGCCCGACCCGATCCCGGGCAGGACAACAGCCGCCTCGTACTCTCGGGCTTCTGGGCCGCATCTGCTGCCTACATCACACACCTGTCGTTCGGCCTGTCGGTCACCGGATCGACCTTCCTGCTGTGGATCGCGATGGCGGCGCTCCTCGCGCCCATCGCACGCACGGTCGACGTCCGACCTCCTACCTGGGGCGTCTTCGCGGCGGCCGGTGTACTGGCGCTCGTGCTCGTGGCTTCGGTGGGCAATATTGTCTACATAGCTGCCGACAACGCATATCTCAAGGCCCGTCTCGGGGGCGCGTACGAGCGACGCCTCGCCAACGCCGAGACCGCCGTGAGGCGCAATCCGTACAACGACATGTACCGTGCCGAGGTAGGACTCGCCCACTCCGACGGCTTCTCGCAGCTCGTGTCGCAGGCTCGGTCGACCCAGATGCAGGGAGGCGACCCAGGCCCCCTGATGACCGAAGCAGAAGTGCGATTCAGGCGAGCCGAGCAATCGTTCCTCGAGACCATCGAGTTCGTCGAGTGGGAGTACGACAACTACGTGTTCCTGGCGAGCCTCTACAACAACGGGGCCGAGACCCTTTCGCGCGAGTACAACCAGAAGGCGCTCGCTATCGCGCGTCGGGGCATCGAGGTCAGCGAATTCGGCCCCGCTATAAGGGTGCAGTACGCGATAGCGCTCGGCAGGGAGGGCAACCTCGACGAGGCGGAGCAGCAGATGCGTTACGCTGTGGAGATGGACCACCGGTTCCTCGAGTCACACTTACTGCTCGCGAATATACTCGAGGAGCAGGGCGAGTACGAGGAGGCACTCGAGTACTACGAGAAGGTGCGCGCGCTGAACCCTGATTTCCCGGAGATCGATTCGATCATCGAGGAGGTCGAGACGTCTGCGGGTGTGTCCTTGGATCAGTGACTCGACCCACTGCGGGTGACTCCGCCCAGTGGCGAGACCACCCGTGCCCGTACGCGTGACCGATCGGACCGAGGAGCGACATGAGCGAACGTCCGTCGAAGCAAGTCAAGGTGCCGCCAACCACTGTGCAGAGGCTGCCACTCTATCTTCGCTGCCTCATCCAGGCGCAGGCGCGCCGAATGCCCGTGGTGAACTCGGTGCAGATCGCCGACATGGCCGGCACCAACGCGGCCCAGGTGCGAAAGGACTTCTCATACCTAGGCGAATTCGGCACGAGGGGTGTCGGGTACGACGTGGACTCGCTCATCGCCAACCTGACGAAGCGGCTCGGTGTCGCGGAGCACCGGCGTGTCGCGATCATCGGTTTCGGTCGGCTCGGTAGCGCCCTTCAGGGATACGCGGGATTCGAGGAGCGGGGCATGTCGGTGGCCGCGGTCCTCGATGCCGATTCATCGAAAGTGGGGACGAGCGTCGACGGGGTGGTCATCGAGAGCATCGACGACCTCGAAGAGGTCATCGAACGCGAACGCATCGAGATCGCGGTCCTCACCGTTCCTGCCGGCGCCGCTCAAGGAATCGCGAACCGGCTCATCGCCGCCGGCGTCAAGGCCATCATGAATTTCGCCCCGGTCAGACTCGTCGTGCCGGACGACGTTACGGTGCGCCAGGCCGACATGGCGGGCGAGCTACAGATCCTCTCGTTCCACCTCAATCCCGGAAGCCCGGCGGAATGACCGGAACGACGCCTGTGGTCCCCGTGTGGCTCGTGGCGCTGGTGGTGGGCCTGCTTGCAGCGGTCATGGTCGCGGTCGTTGCTGTCGTGTGGCAACTCCAGGTCAGACCGCAGTACTCGTCGGCGGCAGAGATGGAGGTGGCGCGCCTGGAGGGGGCCGCGCGCGTCGATCCGGCTGACCACGCGACCCGCCTCGAGCTGGCGATCGCCTA
>SLCP01000068.1 GCA_007125735.1 Coriobacteriia bacterium
GAGTCGGTCTTGCAGGGGACGGCGTATGCCGACATCGCGCTCACCGACGGCACGGGGACACCGGTGCCGGGCAGTCTGAGCATCCACGGCTCGCAGCTGAGGTTCATCCCGTCAGGGCCGCTCGATGAGTGGGTCACCTACACGTTCACGGTGCCGGCAGGGGCTGTGAAAGACCAGGCGGGCAACGCGCTGGCGACCGCGTTCACCTCCTCGTTCACGACCGCGCCAGACGTAACACCGCCCACGGTGGTCTCGGTCAGTCCGCCCGACGGCGCGACGGAGGTGGGGACCGACGCCTCGCTGAGCGTCACCTTCAGCGAGGCGATCGCGCAAGGGGCGACCTTCGATGACATCGTGCTGACCTACGGTGCGGGCATAGAGGTGCCGATCACGCTCAGCACCAGCGGGTCGACGCTGATCATCGAGCCGACCGCGCTGCTCGACAGTAACGTCACCTACACGCTCACCGTGCCGGCCGGCGCGGTCGAGGACACGTCGGGCAACGCGCTCGAGGCCCCGTTCACCTCGACGTTCATGACCGGGGCAGGGGTGTCGTAGGGGCTTCCAGGGTCCGGAGTGGCGGCCGCGGCGGGCTAGACGTCCAGGTCTTCTACGGAGAAAGGGCCTCCGGGCGCCGTTTCGGCCTGTGAATCTTCGATGCGGTAGCGCGGATCGACCTCGCCGGCCTTCTCGAAGTCGAGCGAACCCATGAAGTCCTCTCCGACCTCGCGCCAGAGCGTTCCGCGGTTAATGTAAAACGCTCCGTTGGTGGGATTGAGCTCGATGGCTTTCCCGTAGTCCTGGAGCGCGGCGTCCTGATCCTCGCGGGCCTTCGTTCTCCACGCCGTCGCACGGTTCGCGTAGTAGGTCGAATCGGCTGGATCGAGCTCAATCGCTCTCGAGAAGTCTGCGATGGCATCATCGGCATCGCCTAGCTGCGTCCGGGCGAGCCCACGATTATTGAGGGCTGCAGTATCGGACGGCTCGAGCTCGAGCGCTGCCGAGTAGTCGGCAATCGCATCTTCGAGCTCGCCGTTGCGGTGGTGGATGATGCCGCGGTTGTTGAACGCCCGGGCGTTCGAGGGGTCGAGTTCGACCGCGTGCGTATAGTCGGCAGCAGCCTCCTCGAGCTGATTGAGGTTCTGACGTGCGATGCCACGACGGTAGTACGCACCGGCGTTTGACGGGTCGATCTCGATGGCCTGCGTGTAGTCCTCGGCAGCCTTCGCGTACTCGTTCTGCGCGAACCAGGCGAGACCTCGCTTGAAGTGCGCGCTCGCATCGGACGGATCCAGCTCGATCGCCTTCGAGTACTCCTCGATCGCCTCGGCGTACTCGCCCTGTTCGTAGTGCATATCACCTGTCTGTACGTGCTCCACTTCGCAACTCCCTCTCTCGTACGGACGTGAACCTGGTGCGCGGTGCGGACACCGTGCGCCGATCACCGGTCTATGCGGCCACCGATGCTCGGGATGTTGAACGGGTAGTTCCGACCCGGGGGCAGTTGTACGGGCTCCCTGAGTGTATGACAGTTCTCGGTGCAGGTGCGTGCCGCGTGGCATAGCCCGGTGCACTCCCGCGCGTCGTAGCGGCGGTGCGACCAGAACGTCTGCGCATCCGGGCCGTGCACCTGTATCTGGTGGCACTGCTCGCAGAACGCGTCGCCCTGGGTGAACGGGCCGCGCTCGGAGTAGTGACACCGCCAGCACACCTGCTTGGCGGTGAACGCGGCCGGGCGAGCATGGCCGGGCACGACGCGCTCTTCCCACACGTAGCGGGTGCCCTCCCAGTTGGGCGGGTGCGGCATCGTCACGCCGTGGCACGGCAGGCACTCGTTGCTCTCGTCGTGGCAGTCGTAGCAGAAGTCCCAGGCGACATCGACCTCGAGGCGCTGCGGGAAGTCCCGCCTGGCGGGCCGTACGCCCTCGCCGTAGTCCTCGGTATGGCACACGCTGCACTCGCTCGACGCCTCGTTGCCCTCGTGGCAGAGCAGGCAGGTCGCCATGTTCGCCACGCGCACCGGTGTGGTGACGCCGGGGTGGGCGACTTGGTTATGACAGTCGATACACCGGGAGGCCGCGTCGTGGATCTCCTGGTGGCTCACGCGCAGGTTGTAGATGAGACTCGGCTCCCTCAGCACCGCTCTGTGGCACTTGAGGCACGACGCGTCGGCGACGTTGCCCCGTAGGCGCTCGGTCGGTGGTACCTCTTCAGTCGCGATGTAGACATACGTCCACCGGGCGAAGTCGACCTTTTGCTGGACGAATCCGCTTATCCCCGGGCGCATGTGGCACGAGATGCAGCGTTGATCGGCATGGTCGGACTCTTGCAGCGACGTCTTGTGCGCGCCGTCCGAGTGACAGTTGAGACAGTTGCGGTCGGCCTGCGTGTAGTGCGTGAACGGGATGGCTATGGTCACAAGCAGCAGGAGCAGCAGCCCGCGGTTGATCCACTTCTCGCGCCGGGTCGTCTTGGGCCTGACCCAGCGGATCCCCTCGCCCTTGCTCGTGACGAACAGGTAGATAGACACTACCAGCAACACGAGCATGGCCAGCAGCGTGAGCACGATGAAGAGACTCAACACCGCCAGCGCAGGGTTGGAGGCGGGGGCGACGAGCGCCTGCTGCAAGTCGAGCAGGAACATGTCGAGGGCGTCTCGCCAGTTGAGGGTGTCGGCGCCGTTAGTCAAGGCCGAGCCTCCCTCGTAGTTGTCTCAGTGAGTCCGTCGGGATGCCGGGATGGGTGTGGGCGGTGTGGCATCGCAGACACGAGGAGGGGCTGTGGCACCGGTAGCACGCCGCCTCGTCCTCATCCGGCGTGCTCGAGTGCGCCTGGAGGAACCCGTCGGGGTGCGGCATCTCCATCTGATGGCACGCGTAGCAGAACCGCTCGGAGTCGTGGCACGTGTAGCAGACGCCTTCGTCCTCGACAGCGACCGCCTCGGCTCCGTGGCGATAGTGGAAACCGGCGGGATGCGGCATCTCTATCCCGTGGCATCTCGTGCAGTAGGAGGGGTGGTGGCACACGTTGCACGTCTGGAGGCCGCCCATCCCGTGGAGCTCGCGCCAGTGCTCGCCGTGCGTCAGCCGCCACACGCTCTGGTACGGCCGGCGCTCGGTGGTCCGCTCACCGGCGTGGCAGATCTCGCAGCGCGCACTCTCGAGCGTGCTGTGGCACGTGAAGCAGTCGAACATGTCCACGCGCCGGATCGTATCGCCGATGAGCGCGTGTCCGGTGTCCGAGTGACAGTCC
>SLCP01000078.1 GCA_007125735.1 Coriobacteriia bacterium
TGGCAAGAAAGGCAAGCTTGGCGGTCGTGGAGACGGCTTCCCACACGGCGACCGTGAAGATCGCGGCCGCGACGATGACGAGGAACGCGCCCGTGTACGCGAGCACCTGCGTCCAGCGGACGTGGCGCGAGCGGGGCACACCCATGGGCGCCGCCGGGGGCGCTCCGCTCACGGTCCTCGCCGGGGGCCCTGACGCCTCCGGCGTCCACCCCGGCTGCGGAGTGTTCGCTGCGGCCCCCGCCGCCCCTGCGTGCCAGCCGGCGCGCGTGCGCTCGATCTCGGCGACGAGCTCCGCGCGGCGAGCGAGGTGGCGGGGTGCGACGGCGTCGTAGGAGTCGCGGGGGATCTCGCCGCGCTCGACGGCGCGCGCGAGGTCGTCGAGGAGGAAGTCGATGCGCGCGATCTCTTCCCACGCGTCGCCGTACCGAGCCACCGCACTCCCCTCTCAGGCGCCCGCGAACGGGCGTCACGTCGCGGGCGGGTCCTCCTCGGCCTGTCGCGCCGATTGTCGCACAACCGCGGCGATCTCCTCGGCCACGTCGCGAGAGTGCGTCAGAACAGGTCCTCGGCGAGGCGGTGAAGTCGTTCCGCATCGTGGAGCTCCTCGCCCTCGAGGTGCTCGACGATCGCTCCGTTGCTCATCACGTAGACCCTATCGGCGATACGGCTCGTCTGCCCGAGACTGTGCGAGACCGCGAGCACCGGGTAGCGCTCCTTGAGGCGGACGAGGAGATTTTCGATGCGACGGGACGCGCGAAAGTCGAGCGAGGCGGTCGGCTCGTCGAGCAATAGCACGCGTGGCTCGAGCGAGAGCGCGCGCGCAAGGCAGAGGCGCTGCTGCTGGCCGCCTGAGAGCGTCTGGGCCTGTTCGCCGAGGCGGTCCTTGACCTCGTCCCACAGCTCGGCGTCTCGCAGCGCCGCCTCCATCCGCTCTTCGACGTGAGGCTTCGACAGGCCAAGCACATGACGTAAGGGTATCGAGAAGTTCTGACGTATCGACGTGGGCAGCACGTTGGGTGTCTGGAACACCATGCCTGCCGTGCGACGCAGGCTCGCCACGTCGGGACAGTCATTGTAGGCGCGCACCTCGGTGCCGTTCAGGAAGAACGTGACCTCGCCCTCCGTGCGAACTCCGGGGAACAGATCGTTCATCCTGTTCACCGCACGTAGCAGCGTCGTCTTGCCCGACCCCGACGGGCCGATGAGCGCAGTCAGCTCACCCCGCGCGAACTCGATGTCCACATCGCGCAAGACGCGCGCCGCGCCAAACCACACGCTGAGACTTTCGACCTTTACTACGCTCTCCATCTACGCTCAAGACTCCTTTGTAGGAAGAATGCACCCGAGAACAGCGACGCCGTCAGCGCGAGCAGCACGAGCGCCATGGCGAATCCGACATTGAGTTCTTCTACCGTGTTGTGCTCGGCCGCGGTCACATAGATGCTGAAGGGCAGCGCCTCGAACTTCGCGGTCAGACTCTGCGGCGCCCTGCCGCCGGCCGTGGCGACGGCACCCGTGAGCATGATGACGGCGGTGTCCTCGGCAGCTCGACCGAGCGAGAGTACTGCGCCACTCAGAATGCCCCGGCTTGACGACGGGATCAGCACCCGCACGACCGACTGCGTGTGCGACAGTCCGAGGCTCGGCCCAAGCAGCCTCAGTCGCACCGGGAGACCTTCGAGAGCGCTTTGCGTCGCGCGGATCATGTACGGCAGGACGAGCAGCGCCAGGCACACCGCCGCCAGGAGCAGTCCGGTGGTCGCGTTCGGCGCGAACGTCTCGCGCAGCAGCAGTATCATCGCGAACCCGAACAGGCCCATGATGATCGAGGGGGTACCGGCGAGCACATCGACCATGAGCGTCACCCATGTCCGGAACCGTCCCTTCGCATACTCCGAGATGTAGATCCCGGCAGCCATCCCCAGCGGGATCGCCATAGCTGCTGCCACGAAAACCAGCATGAGCGTGCCGGCGATGGCGGGCCATATACCGTCCAGGACCCGCGCGCCGCCGAAAACGGCCGAATACCACGCCACGTCGCCGAAGAACAGCTCGACGCCGAGGACCTGGCTGGCACGCGAGGCGAGAAACGCGACGAGCCCGGCGACCACAGCGAGCACGCCGAGTCCAGCGACCCAGCTCGCAACAGCGAGGAGCCTCTCACCATACCTACGCATCGGACGACTCCCGCTCTCTGAAGCGGCGCACGGTGATCGATATCGCCGCGGTGACGAGGAGCAGGATGAACCCGCTCGCAAAGGCCGACTGCCACCCTGGTCCCCCAACCTCAAGCGACATCACCACGCCGATGTGCGCGGTCAGGGCGCGAACCGAGTCGAGCGGAGAGTCGGGCACGAGCGGCACGTTGCCCGCGAGCATGAGCGCGATCATCGTGTCACCGAGGGCGCGGCCAAAGCCGAGCACCGTCGCCGCGAGTAGTCCGTTGCGCGACACGGGCACGAGGATGCCGAAGACGTGCTGGGTCGCACTCATACCGAGGGCGGCACTCGTGTGCCCAGTGACCGGTGCGAGTCCCCGCCAGTTCGAGTCGATGACGAGCACGATGGTCGGAAGCACGAGCACCGCGAGTACACACCCCGCCCCGAGCAGCGAGAATCCCGTCCCCTGCTCGAAAGCACGCCGCAACAGCGGGGGTATCGTGACCACGGCAGCGAACGCGTACACGATCGTCGGGATACCGGTCATGAGGTTCACGACCGCCATGACCGCCCTCGCGAGCCATCCAGGTCCGATACCGTACGCGAACGCGCACACGAGGATGGCGGTCGGCAGTGCCAGCGTCATCGCGAAGACCGAGAGCGCGAGCGAGCCCACAACCATCGGGAGGATCCCGTAGCTACCCGCGTTCGGACGCCACTCCCAGTTGAGCATCCGTGCTGCGCCCTCGGCACTGAAGATCGGCATGGCGAAGTAGGTCAAGAACACGAAGATAGACAGGACGGCTGCGACAGCGATCGCCGCAGCCGTCCCGAGCATCACACGCAGGAGAAGATCCCCTTTGTCGCTATGAGCGAATGGCCTCATTACTCGACGTAGATCGGAATGTATCCCGCATCCTCGATATAGGAGACGCCATCCGGGCCCATGATGAAGTCGAGGAACGTCCTCGTAAGACCTTCGGGCTGACCGTTCGTGAGGCTGTAGAGCTTGCGCGTCACTACGTACGAGCCATCGATGGCGTTCTCCTGGGTGGGAGCAGCGCCATTGAGGGCGACACCGGCGACA
>SLCP01000100.1 GCA_007125735.1 Coriobacteriia bacterium
CGGCTTCGCGCACCCCACGTGTGACATCGAAGCGGTGGTTGAGCCGCTCGTCGTTCGAAAGGTCGTAGAGCGTGCCCACTGCTCCGGCTTTGGGATCCGGCGCGCCGTACACGAGCCGTGCGATGCGGGCCTGGTGCATGAGGCCGGCGCACATCGGGCACGGCTCGAGGGTCACGTAGACGGTGCAGTCGGCGAGCCGCCAGCGGCCGAGCTTGCGCGCTGCCTCGCGGATCGCGATGAACTCGGCGTGGCCGGAGGGGTCGGAGTCGATCTCGCGACGATTGTGACCGCGCGCGACAACCGCCCCGTCGCACACCACGACCGCGCCGATGGGTACCTCGCCGATAGACTCGGCGAACCGTGCTTCTTCGAGTGCGATGCCCATGTACATCTCATCGGCTTCCATATGCGCATGCTACACTTTCCTGCGCGCGGAGGGGTGGCAGAGTGGTTGATTGCACTGGTCTTGAAAACCAGCGAGCCGCGAGGCTCCGAGGGTTCGAATCCCTCCCCCTCCGCCACTCCTGGCACAGCTCCTGCGTGCTACAATGGTGCGCGCTTCGCCGCCGAGTGGTGCGCGAGCACACCGCGGAGAGTTGGCCGAGTCGGCTGAAGGCGCTCGCCTGCTAAGCGAGTAAGGGGTTATAAAGCCCCTTCGAGGGTTCGAATCCCTCACTCTCCGCCATTTGACAACCCACCTGCATCCTGGCAGGATTGCAAAGCCCGTTTCGGGTACGCGCCCTTAGCTCAGCCGGATAGAGCGTCTGACTACGAATCAGAAGGTCGGGAGTTCGAATCTCTCAGGGCGCACCACCGCACTTCACGGAAGCCTCGCCGCGCGCGGGGCTTCCGTCGTTTCGCGCCAAGCCTCGCTCGCGCTACACTGCTGCCAGGGAGGGGTGCGACGTGCACACCATCATCGGCGTCATGGGTGGCGGACAGGTCGACTCGGCGACGTACGAACTCGCCCGCCAGGTAGGCCGGGCGATCGCCGAGCGCGGCTGGGTGCTCCTGAACGGCGGACGGGACTGCGGTGTGATGGCCGCGTCTGCCGAGGGCGCCGCGGCGGCCCGCGGGCTCGTCGTAGGCGTCCTGCCCGGCGACGACCTCACCGGCATCGCCCCCGGCGTTGCGATCCCCGTGCTCACCGGCGTGGGAGACGCGCGCAACGTCATCAACGTGCTGTCGAGTCGCGTGGTCATCGCGCTTCCGGGCGGTGCGGGCACCATCTCTGAGGTCGCGCACGCCCTCAAGGCATCCCGCCCGGTCGTGGTCGCGGGCTGGGACCCCGGCGAGGCGCTCCGCCGTGCGGGCGGATCCCGGCTCGTCGTCGTCGACACCGCCGAGGAGGCCATCGCAGCGGTCGACCGGTTCCTCGCGGGCGCCGCACGCGTCGCTCAGGATGCCGAGGGGGACTGCCGATGAGCCGGCACGACCGTCACAAGCCCACCTACCTGCGCTCGGCGCCGTCGCGCCGCTCCGCTCGCCGCACGGATCGCGGCCCACAGCGCGACCCGGCCGATGTCCTGCGGACCCGGCGCCCCGACCGCCGCCCGACGAACCCCCTCGTTCCTCGGCTACTGGGCGCGGTGCTCGTGCTCGCGGTCGTGGCCGCCTCGGCGACGTGGCTCCTCAACCGCCCCGTCTCGCTTACCGTCACCGCCACGCCCGACGACGCATACCTCCGCGTCATCGGTGTAGACTCCGCCGAGGCGACCGGCACCCTGACCGTCGACGAGCTCGCCCCCGGGCCATACACGCTCGAAGTCGCGCGCAGCGGATTCGCGACCGAGACGGTGACCGTCGACGTCGCTCGCGTGCGCGGCGCATCGCTCGAAGTCGCACTCGAAGCGCTTCCGCAGGCCATCTCGCTCGCGACGCACCCCGAGGGCGCTGCGTGCCGCGTGCTGCGCGACGGCGAGGAGGTGCTCGGCGGAACGGCGCCGCTCGAGGGGCAGGTCGTCTCGGGACCCGTCACCGTCGAGCTCTCGCTCGCCGGCTACAACACGCTGACGCGCGAGCTCTACATCGATCGTCCGGCCACCCTCGAACTCTGGCTCGATCCGCAAGGCCAGGTCGTGCACCTCCTCGGCATGGCGGATGCCGCCGGCGCGCCCAAGGGTGTGGCCCTCACGCCCGACGGGACCGAGGTGTGGGCAACCATCCTCGACGGCCCGCCCTCCATCGAGATCTTCGACGTGGCCACCCGCACCGTGAAGGACGGCGTCGACCTCGGCGAACACGGCGCCGTCGAGGTGGTCTTCTCGGCCGACGGCTCGCGCGCATACGCAAGCCAGATGGAGACCGCGCGCGTCTTCGAGATCGACACCGCCTCGCGCACGGTCGCGCGGACGTTCGAGACCGGGAGCGCGTGGAGCAAGGTGGTCGAACTCGCGCCGGACGGTTCCCGCGCCTACGTGGCGAACTGGTCGGGCAACGACGTATCGGTTATCGATCTTGCGACCGGCGAGCTCGAGCGGCGGGTACCGGTCGCGCGCACCCCGCGCGGGCTGTACGCCACGCCCGACGGGCGCTCGCTCTACGTCGCCGGCTTCGCACGTGGCGACCTGCAGCGCATCGACCTCGCCACCTGGGAGGTCACGACCCTCATCTCGACCGGCGGAGCGATGCGCCACATCGTCGGCGACGCGCAGCGCGGCGTCATCTTCGCCTCGGACATGGCGCGCGACACGATCTACCGCCACGACATGGCGACCGGCGAGACCACGGAGTTCGTCACGACCGACGAGAAACCCAACACCATCGCGCTCTCCCCGAACGGGAAGGTCCTCTTCGTGTCCTGCCGAGGAGCCAACAACCCCGTCTCCTACTACATCCCGGGACCGGAGTGGGGCACGATCCTTCTCTTCGACGCCGCCACCGGAGAGCCGCTCGACGCGATAGTCGGCGGGAACCAGCCCACCGCGCTCGCCATCTCCCGCGACGGCGCCACGCTCGTGTTCTCGGACTTCCTCGACGCGCGGCTGCGCTTCTACGAGGTGCCCGACTACGAGACGCTGGCGGCCGGCGGTGGCGGGCGATACGGACCGCACCGCGACGACCTGCGCAAGTAAGAGTACTCTCGGTGCTTCATGCGGTCATGTCGCACCCTGATGGTACGATGGTGCATATCCGCGTATACGAAGTCGCTCGATTCTTCGCTCGGTGCCAGAGAGGAGGGTGGACGTGTCGA
>SLCP01000051.1 GCA_007125735.1 Coriobacteriia bacterium
CGGCAGCGGCGGATTTGCCGCTCCGGGCGCCGCCGGTGATGACCACGAGCGCCATCACGCACCGCCGTCCGTCGCCTCGCCAAGCGCCGCGCCGACGCGGGTGCCGAGGTCGTCGTGGCCGCGTTCGGCGAGGCCGGCTGGGACGCGGAGATGGACGAGCGCATCGCGCGCCACCGCGACGCCCGCGACGCCCGCTTCACCACGCTCGAGGCCGCCGATCCCACGGCGTGGACAGCCGCCGTGCCCGAAGGCTCGCTGCTGGTGCTCGACTGCCTCGGCAGCCTCGTTGCGCGCCTCATGGCCGGGTGCGAAGACGACCCTGCGCTCGACCCGGTCGCACTCGAAGCGACCCTCGACGCGCGCGTGGCCGAGGTCGTTTCGTGGCTCTGCGGTCGCGCCGGTGACGCGATCGTCGTGACCAACGAGGTGGGCTCCGGTGTCGTTCCGGCGTATCCGAGCGGACGGGTGTTCCGCGATGTCCTCGGACGCGCCAACGCGGTGCTCATCTCGATCGCTGACGCCTCTTGCCTCGCCGTGTCGGGGCGCCTCGTCGACCTCGGCGCGCTCCCGCGTGACGTGCCTTGGCCGGGGGAGTGAGGCGATGGACGCGTCTTCAGCACCACGCCGTCCCACACGCCCGCGTCCGCTCCGCGACGCAGCGCTCGCGTTCACGCTCCTGACGGCCCTTCCGCTGCGCGTCGAGTGGCCCGCCGCAGAGGAGCGACCCGACATCGCCGGGTGGTTCCCGCTCGTGGGTGCCGTGCTCGGTCTGCTCGCCACCGCGATAGTGTTTCTGGCTGGGTTGGTCGTTGGCCTCGCGGGGCCTACCGCCGCGGCGTCCTACACGTTCGGCCCCGTTGCGTGGCCCCTCGCGGTGATCGTGGTAGGAACCTGGGCGCTCGCCACGCGGATGCTCCACTGGGACGGGCTCGCCGACACGGCCGACGGCCTCGGCGGAGCAAGCAAGCCCGCGGCGCGCCGCGCGATCATGGCCGACAGCGCGACGGGCGCGTTCGGCGCGACGGCGGTGGCGTTCGTCGCGCTCGCGCAGGTCGCGTCGGTCGCGACGGTCCTCGGCACCTCGGCGGTGACGCTCACCGTGAAGGTCGCCGTGCTTGTCGCTGTCCCGGTTCTCGGCAGGCTTGCCGCGACGATGGCGTGCTGGTTCGGCACGCCGGCGAATCCCGGCGGGCTCGGCGCGTCGGTCGTGGGTCGTCCGCGCGTCGCCGGCGCACTCGCCACGGTCGTGGTGCTCGCTACGTCAGCGGTGATGCTTCATGCGGATGCAGGAACGCTCGGCGTGGGCTGGCTCGCAGCGGGTATCCTCATCGCAGGGGCCATCCCACACGTGCTCGCCGGCCGCGTCGGCGGCGTGACCGGCGACGTCATGGGCGCGAGCGTCCTTCTGACCGAGGCTTCGCTGCTGCTCCTTGCGACCCTGGTGGTGATCGCGTGACCGAGGAACGCCGGATACTGCTCGTGCGCCATCCCGAGACCGAGGCGAACGTCGACGGCCGGTTCGTGGGCCGAGGAGACGCCCCGTTCACCGAGCGCGGGCGTGTACAGGCGGAACTGCTGACCGAGGCGATCGTCGCGTTCGCGCCCGACGCCGTGTGGACGAGCCCGCTGCGGCGAACGCGCGTCGTCGCCGATGCGGCCGCGGAGCGCCTCGGCCTCGATCCGATCGTCGACGAGCGCCTGACCGAACTCGATTTCGGCGCCGCCGAGGGGCTCACCTACGAGCAGACCGTCGAGTGCGGCATCGCGTTCGACTTCGCGTCCGCAGACGCGCCGGTGGCGCCAGGGGGCGAGTCGCGGCGTGACATATACGAGCGCGTGGCTGGAGCGCTCGGCGAGATCGTCGTGCCGGGGCAGCGGGCGGCGATCGTGACGCACGGCGGCGTCTTCCGCTCAGCGATCACGCACCTTCTCGGATTACCGCTCTCGGCGATATGGGCGTTCCACATCCGCAACGGTTCGATCGCCGACATCCGTATCGTCGACGGACACGGGATGCTTGAGGAGTTCCGCACACTCGGGTGAGATAAGCCCCTTGTCGCGCACACGCCGACCTGCGACAATCCTCGGCACACCTCGAAGGTGTCTGTCGATGGGGAGGCGCATGGACTGGCAGTCTGCCATACGTCCCGAGCTCGAGCCGATGGTGCCGTACTCACCGGGCCTTCGCGCGAGCGAGGTCCGCGAGCGCTCCGGCAAGGAGCGCATCCTCAAGCTGTCGAGCAACGAGCATCCGTGCGGCCCGTTCCCGAGCGCGATCCGTGCGATGGAGGCGGTCCTCCCACGGATGAACCGCTACCCGGACGGCTCGGCCCGCGCGCTCCGCGGGGCGCTCTGCGAGCGTCTCGGCCTGGCCGACGAGCACCTGGTTGTCGGTAACGGCTCCAACGAGATCATCCGGCTCATCGCGCAAGCGCTCCTGCGTCCCGGAGACGAGGTCGTGTTCGCGTGGCCGAGCTTCGTCGTCTACCCGATGGTCGCCCAGATGTTCGGCGCGATCGCCGTCAAGGTCCCGCTCACGGACGGCGAGGTCCACGATCTCGACGCGATGGCCGAGGCGATCACCGAGCGCACGCGCATCGTGTTCCTCTGCAACCCCAACAACCCCACCGGGACCATCTATCGGCGCGAGGCCTTCGAGCGGTTCCTCGCTCGGGTGCCGGAAGACGTGCTCGTCGTGCTCGACGAGGCGTACTTCGAGTTCGTCACCGACCCCGAGTACCCCGATGGGCTCGCATACTTCGACGGCGACCGTCCCATCGCGGTACTCCGCACCTTCTCGAAGATCTACTCCCTCGCAGGTCTGCGCATCGGCTATGGCGCGCTTCCCGCGCCACTCGCGAGCGCGGTGCACAAGCTGCGCGAACCGTTCAACGTCAACACCGTCGCACAGATCGCCGCGTACTACTCGCTCGCCGACGATGCCGAGGTCGCCCGCCGCAAAGAGGAGAACCAGGAGCAGAAGACCTACCTCTATTCGAGCTTCGACCGGCTCGGCATCTCGTACGTGCCATCGGAGGCCAACTTCGTGTACGTGCACACCGCCAAGCCGGTCGAGGTGTTCGAGGCGCTCCTTGGCGAAGGCGTGATCGTGCGCGACTTCGGCACCGCTCCCGCGCTCAGGGTAGGGGTCGGCACTCCGGATGACACGCTCGCCACCGTCGCGGCCTTCGAGGTCGTTGTGGAGCGGTTGGGAGGCGTGTAGCCCCGGACTCCCGCCGATGCCGAGGGAGAGAAGTCGGGGTAGCATCGGAGTAAGGGAGTGAGTGTCCATGCTTGTCGTGATGAGGGACCATGCGTCCCGCACGGAGATAGATCACATCGTCGAGCTGCTCGAGGAGGCGGGCGCCCAAGCGCACCTGTCCGGCGGTGAGGTCAAGACGATCATCGGCGTCATCGGCGACCGTGAGGTCGTCTACGCGCTCGAGCTCGAGGGGCTTCCCGGGGTCGAGGAGGTCATCCGGGTTCTCAAGCCCTACAAGCTCGTCAGCCGGGATTTCAGGCCGGAAGACACGGTGGTCCGGCTCGGATCGAGCGGGGTGATCGGCGGAGGGGCGTTCGCCGTGATGGCGGGGCCGTGCTCCGTCGAGTCACCCGAGCAGATGCAGGCTGTCGCGCGCGCCGCTGCTCACGCGGGCGCCGCGATGCTGCGCGGCGGTGCGTACAAGCCGCGGAGCAGCCCGTACGCGTTCCAGGGACTCGGGCTCGAGGGACTCAAGATGATGCGCGAGGCCGCCGACGAGTACGGGCTTCCCGTGGTGACCGAGGTGCTCGACGTGCGCGATGCCGAGACGGTCGCCGAGTGGGCCGACGTGATGCAGGTCGGTGCGCGCAACATGCAGAACTTCATGATGCTCGACGAACTCGGCAGGATCGGGCGTCCGGTGCTGCTGAAGCGCGGACTCTCGGCCACGCTCGAAGAGCTTCTCTCCGCCGCGGAGTACGTGCTCAAGAACGGCAACCGCGACGTCATCTTGTGCGAACGCGGGATACGCACGTTCGAGACGTATACGCGCAACACCCTCGATCTGGCGGGTGTTGCCGCGCTCAAGACGCTCACACACCTGCCCGTGGTGGTCGATCCGTCCCACGCCACGGGACGCCGCGATCTCGTCGCCCCGATGGCGCGGGCGTCGGTTGTCGCCGGCGCCGACGGCCTCATGGTCGAGGTGCATCCCGAGCCGGAGCGCGCAAAGTGCGACGGCCCGCAGTCACTCGACATCCCGGCGTTCAGCGAGCTGATGGAGTCGGTAGTGCCGCTCGTCGATCTTGTTGGTAAGCGTCCGGGGGTGGCTAGGTGAGGTTCGGATCGATAGCGATCGTGGGCGTGGGTCTCATCGGCGGCTCGTTCGCTGCAGCAGCGAAGAGGCTTCCCGATCCGCCGACGGTCGTGGGTATCGACGTGGACCCGGCAGCGCTCTCGTGGGCGTGCGACCACGGTCTCCTCGACACCGCCTCGCTCCCTGACGGGCTCGGGGCCCAGGCGTGGCTCGGCGACGACGGAGTGGACCTCGTGGTGCTTGCGACACCGGCAGCGCACGTGAGCCAGTGGCTCATGCGGCTGGGCACGATGGGCTACCAGGGGGTCGTCACCGACGTGGCTTCGACCAAGAAGGGCGTTGTCGCCGCCGCCGAGCTCTACCTGAGGCCGAGCGCGGCGTTCGTCGGCGGGCATCCGATGGCGGGTTCGGAACGCAGCGGCGTCGCCGCATCCGACCCCGACCTCTTCCGCGGGGCGTACTACGTGCTCACTCCCACCGAGACGACCGACATGGACGCGTTTCGCCGCGTACATACGCTCGTATCCGAGTTCGGCAGCCGCGTCGTTTCCGTTGATGCGAACGCGCACGACGACGTCGTCGCGATCGTCAGTCACGTCCCGCATGTCGCAGCCTCGGCGCTCGTGAACCTCGCGGCTGCGCACGCGGGCGAGCGCGGCGAGGCACTCCGCCTTGCTGCCGGCGGGTTCAAGGACACGACGCGCGTGGCGGCCGGCAGCCCGGAGCTGTGGACGGGCATCTGTATGGACAACGCCGACGCGGTCATCGCCGGCATCGAGGAGTTGCGCGATGTCCTCGGCAGGTTCGCGGGGGCTCTTCGCAGCGGTGACGCGGACGATGCCCGGCGGTGGCTCGCCGATGCAGCCGACATCAGGCGCTCGCTGCCGGCGCAGTGGGTTCCCGCGACCGAGCAGCTCATCGAGGTCGTCGTGCCGGTGCTCGACCGTCCCGGCGTCGTCGCCGAGGTCACCACTGCGGCAGGTCGCCACGGGTGCAACATCGAGGGCATCGAGATCGACCACCTCTCCGAATCGAGCGCCGACCTGCTTCTCGTGCTGACCGACGAAGGCGATATCGACGGCTTCTCCGAGGAGCTGCGCGCAGCTGGTTACGCGCCGCGCGTTGGACCGATCGACATCAGGAAGGAGCCGTGATCGCCGCATGGACCACGTGAGCAGGCCCCTTACGTCGCCGCTCCTCGGCTCGGTGAGGGTGCCGGGCGACAAGTCGATCTCACACCGAGCCGTGCTGTTCGCCGCGATGGCCCAGGGCACGTCGGTATTGAGTGGGGTCCTCGACAGCGAGGACGTGCGCTCCACCATCGGCGCGGTGAGCGCACTCGGCGCGGGCGTCGAGATGAGCGAGGCCGCCGACGGCTCGCTCGAGCTGCGCGTCACCGGGTGGGGCGGATTCGGACCGTCCGAGCCCACAGCACCTATCGAGTGCGGCAACAGTGGCACGACCGCACGGCTGCTCATGGGGGTCCTCGCGGGATGGCCGGTCGAGGTTGCGCTCACCGGAGACGATTCGCTCTCACGTCGCCCGATGCGGCGCGTCACGGGACCGCTCGGGCGCATGGGAGTCGTGTGCGTCACGACCGAGGGTCATCTCCCGGTCACGGTGAGTGGGGGAGGGCTCGTCCCGATCATCTTCGAATCGCCGGTGGCGAGCGCACAGGTCAAGACGGCGGTGCTGCTTGCGGGCTTGCGAGCGCACGGACGCACGGTCGTGCGTGAGCCTGCGCGATCGCGCGACCACACCGAGCGGCTGCTGCCCGCGTTCGGCGTCGAGGTCGGGATCGCCGAGGAGACACGCTCGTGTTGGGTCGACGGCCCCGCGGTGCTCTCCGCAGCCGACGTAGTGGTTCCGGGCGACCCGTCCTCGGCGGCGTTCATCGCCGTCGCCGCTGCCCTCGTCCCCGGAAGCGACGTCCGGATCGAGGGCGTGGCGCTCAACCCCACGAGGACTGCGTTCCTCTCGGTGATGGAACGGATGGGCGCCCGGGTCGACGTGCTACCCGACGTGGGCCCCGGCGCCGAGCCCGCGGGGACGCTGCACGTGCAGCACGGCGCCGGCTTGCGGGCCACCACCATCACGCCCGACGAGGTGCCGTCGCTCGTCGACGAGGTCCCGGTGCTGGCGCTGCTCGCATCGCAGGCCGAAGGCGAGACGCGGTTCGAAGAGGTCGGGGAGTTGCGGGTCAAGGAGTCCGATCGCCTGGCCGCGATCGTCGAGGGACTTGCAGCCCTTGGCGCGGATGCGGTCGCCGAGGACGACACGCTCGTCGTCTCCGGTCCGGCGCGGCTTTCGGGCGACATCGCCCTCGACAGCCTCGGCGACCATCGTCTTGCCATGACGTGGGCGCTCGCGGGGCTTGTCGCCGAGGCTCCCGTGACGGTCGAGAGCTTCGAGGCGGTCGACGTGTCCTACCCGCGCTTTCTCGGCGATCTGCACGCGCTCGCCTCTGCCGAAGAGCAGGCTTGAGGGCGCTCGTGCGTGCTATGATTCCCCGGGCCGAGACCTCCCGATAGACAGGATACCGATGATCGTCGCCATCGACGGACCAGCAGCGTCCGGGAAGTCGACGGTGGCCCGTGCGCTCGCCGAGCGGCTCGGAGCCCACTACCTCGACACCGGAGCCATGTATCGCGCGGTCGCCCATGCCGCGCTCGAACACGGCATCGACCTCGACGATGGTGCTGCGTTGACCGCGCTCGCGAGCGTGTCGGAGATCGGCTTCGAGCACGCCGATGACGCTCCGCTCCCCACAGCCGTGCTCCTCGACGGCGCCGACGTCACCTCGGCGATCAGGACGCCCGAGGTCGATGCTGCGGTGAGCGCGGTCGCGAAGGACCCGGGTGTGCGCCGTGCGCTCGTGGCGCACCAGCGGGCGCTTGCGTCCGGCGCCGACGTCGTCGTGGTCGAGGGTCGCGACATCGGCACGGTCGTCTTCCCCGATGCAGGCTTGAAGGTGTTCCTGACGGCGTCTGCCGAGGAACGCGCGCGCCGCCGTCACGTCGAGATGAACGAGCGCGGGCGCGCGGTCGACTCGCAGGTCGTGCTCGAGGAGCTCGAGCGGCGCGATACCGCCGACTCCTCGCGCGAGACGTCACCGCTCGCAGCCGCTCCCGATGCGGTGCACGTCGATACCACGGGCTTGTCGATCGCCGAGGTCGTCGAGCGCATCGCCGCACTCGTCGAGGAGCGCGTGTCGTGAGGGGACGCGGTGCACGACTCATCCGGGCCACGCTCGCGAAGGCCGCGCTCGCGCTCTACCGCACGCGCTTCGAGGGTGCCGAGCGCATCCCCGAGGGAGGGGCCATCCTCGCACCCAACCACGTCTCCTATCTCGATCCGGTCCTCGTGTGGTGCGGGACTCCTCGGCCGACCCACTTCATGGCCAAGGCTGAGCTGTGGGACGTGCCGGTCGTGGGCTGGGCGCTGCCGCGACTGTGGGCGTTCCCGGTCCGCCGCGGAGAGGCTGACCGCACCGCGATCGCGACCGCGACGGAGCGGCTGAGCGCGGGCGAACTCGTAGGCATCTTTCCGGAGGGCACCCGCCAAAGGGGCGGAAGCGACGACCTGGGCGAGGCGAACGAGGGGGTCGCGTTCATCGCGATGCGCGCGGGGGTGCCCGTGGTACCGGTAGGGATCGCCGGTACCGAGCGAGCGATGCCGCCCGGTGCGCGGCTGCCACGCTTCCCCAAGGTGCGCGTGTGGTACGGTCGACCCGTGGACCCGACGGACTTCGCAGACGGGAGCCGCAAGGAGCGCGTCGCCGCGATGACCGAGGCGATCATGGACGCGATACGCGAGGCCCGCGCACGGGCGAGGGAGATGTAGGCGATGCAGGTGCGAGTGGCTCGTCACGCGGGCGTGTGCTACGGCGTGGAGCGCGCGCTCGAGCTCGCCATGGAGGCCGCGACGAGCGGTGGGACGGTCCACACGCTCGGGCCGCTGATCCACAACCCGCAGGCGGTCGCCGCGCTCAACGAGCGCGGGGTGGAGGTCGCCGAGCGCCTCGACGAGGCCGACGACGGCACGCTCGTCATCCGCTCGCACGGAGTCGATCCCGCGATCATCGAAGAGGCGCGCGCCAAGGGTCTCGACGTGGTGGACGCGACGTGCCCCTTCGTGAGCAAGGCGCACGAGGCAGCGCGGACCCTCGATGCCGAGGGCTACACGGTCGTGATCGTCGGCGAGGCGGACCACCCCGAGGTCGAAGGCATCTGCGCGCACGCGGGCGGTGACGCGATCATCGTGCAAGATCCCACGGAACTCCCCAAACGGTGGAGCCGGCGCAAGGTCGGCGTCGTCGTGCAGACCACCCAGCCGCTCTCGCGCCTCGAGGCGGTCGTCGCGGCTATCTTGCCGCGCGTCGCGGAGTTGCGCGTCTTCAACACCATCTGCTCGGCGACGACCCAGCGGCAGGCCTCAGCCGAGGAACTCGCCGCCGAGGTCGACGTCATGGTGGTGGTGGGTGGCCACAACTCCGGCAACACCGCGCGGCTCGTGGAGATCTGCTCGGCGGTCAACCCGCGCACGCACCATGTCGAGACCGCCGAGGAGCTCGAGCCGGCATGGTTCGAAGGCGCGCAGCTCGTTGGCGTCACCGCCGGGGCGTCCACCCCCGATGCGCAGATGCAGGGCGTGATCGACGCCGTCGAATCGCTCGGGTGAGCCTGGTGGCCACGCGGCCTGCATACGGCAGCCGGGTCCCGGGTAGCGGCGGCGGCATCGTCTCGGCTGTCGAGCCGGGATCGCCCGCCGCGCGTGCCGGCATCGGTGCGGGCGACGTCATCGTCGCTGTCGACGGCGAGCCGGTTCGCGACATCATCGACTGGCGCTGGCTCGCAGATGGGGCGCAGGCGGTCATCTCGGTCGCCGCGGGGTTGGACGCTCCCTCGCACGCCGCTTCACCGGCGCGCACGCGCGACGTTTCGCTCGCGCGGGAGGCAGGCGAGTCGTGGGGGATCGAGTTCGAAGACGTGGTCTTCGACGGGGTGCGCACGTGCGCGAATCGGTGCATGTTCTGTTTCATGGCCCAGCTCCCGCCCGGCCTGCGCCCGGCGCTCTACGTGCGCGACGACGACTTCCGCCTCTCGTTCCTGCAGGGGAACTTCGTCACGCTCACCAACGTCACCGCCGATGACGTCGATCGCATCCTCGGCCAGGGTCTCTCGCCGCTCTACGTCTCTCTGCACGCCGTCACCCCTGCGGTACGCGAGCGGCTGATCTGTCCGCGAGACGAGGACCGTGCACTCGCGGTGCTCGACGAGCTACTCGCCGGCGGTATCGACGTGCACGTCCAGATCGTCGCGGTGCCCGGCGTGAACGACGCCGAGGAGCTCGACGAGACGCTCGCATGGCTCGCAGCCCGGGAGGGGGTGCGCTCCGTGGGCGTGGTACCGCTCGGCTACACGCGTCACCAGAGCGCGTTCGCGCACTCCTACGAGGACGCGGACGATGCGCGTGCGTTGCTCGATCGTCTCGCTCAGTGGCGCGAATCGTTCGCGGCGCGAGACGGCATCCGGTGGGTCCACGCCGCCGACGAACTCTACCTCAACGCCGGCCTGCCGCTTCCGCCCGCCGAGGAATACGACGGGTTCCCGCAGCTCGAGAATGGTATCGGCCTCGTCCGCGCGTTCGTCGATGAGTGGGAGTCCGTGCTCGCGGACCACGCGACGCCTCGTGCCGCGCAGTCGACCGTTCTCCTGACCGGCACTCTCTTCTCTCCGGTACTTCGATCGCTTATCGCGCAGGCGGGACTGGCTGACCGGATCGAGGTCCTCGGCGTGGAGAATCGCTTGTTCGGGGGTGGCGTGTCGGTCACCGGCCTTCTCACCGCGAGCGATGTCGCCGGAGCGATCGCGACGCGCGGCGTGTCCGCACGCTACCTGCTGCCGGATGTCGTGCTCAACGCCGACGGTCTCACGCTCGATGGGTCGACGCTCGACGCCCTGCGTAAAGACACCCGAGCGGACATCCGTCTGGTATCCTCAGGTGCTGCTGGACTGGCCGCCGCACTCGCGGGGCCCCGCTGAGGCTGGAGAGACTGTGGCACTTCCTATCGTGGCGGTGGTCGGCCGTCCCAACGTGGGCAAGTCGACCCTCGTCAACCGCATCGCCGAGACCGGTGACGCCATCGTGCACGAAGCGCGCGGCGTCACGCGCGACCGCTCGTACCACCGCGCCGAGTGGAACGGCCGCGAGTTCATGGTCATCGACACCGGCGGCATCGAGAGCGCGAAGGACGACCCGTTCGCCGAGTCGATCGCCCAGCAGGCGCTCGTCGCGACCAACGAGGCCGACATCATCATCGTGCTCGTCGACGCCACCACAGGGGTGAGCGCCGGTGACGAGGAGGTCGCGCGCCTCCTGAAGCGCGCGAAGCGCCCCGTGTTCCTCGTGGTCAACAAGATGGACACCCCCAACCGCGACGATGAGTCGCACGAGTTCTGGTCGCTCGGGCTCGGGCATCCGTGGCCGGTCTCCGCTACCCACGGGCACGGTACCGGGGACCTCCTCGACGCGATCGTCGAAGCGCTGCCCGCGGCCGAGCCCCACACCGAGATCGACGCCATCGACGTGGCCATCATCGGCAAGCCCAACGCCGGGAAGTCGTCGCTCTTGAATCGTCTCACCGGGATGGAGCGCGCGATCGTGAGCGAGGTCGCGGGCACCACCCGAGACACGCTCGATGTCGTCGTGGAGCGCGACGGGGTGAACTATCGCTTCGTGGATACGGCGGGTATCCGCCGCAAAGCGAAGATCGATGCAGACGTCGAGTACTACGGGTTCGTTCGCGCGATGCGTGCGATCGACCGTGCCGACGTGGCGCTGCTCGTCATAGACGGCACCGAGGGCATCACCGACCAGGACCAGCGGGTCGCACGCTTCGCCGCCGAGCGTGGGTGTGGACTCGTGCTCGTGCTCAACAAGTGGGACCTGGTCGACGATCCCGAATGGCGAGAAGAGATCGACTACCAGCTCAAAGAGCGCCTCGGATTCGTGTCCTACGCGCCGGTCGTGCGTGCGAGCGCGCTTACGGGCTCGCGTACCCAGCGCCTGTTCACCGCCGTCGACACGGTGTGGGCCAACTACACCCGCGAGATCACCACGAGCGTGCTCAACAAGGTGCTCACCGAGATGCGCGAGTTCGGTCACACGGTGACCAAGGGGCCTCAGACACTTCGCCTCAACTACATGACGCAGACGCGCACCAAGCCTCCCGGCTTCGCGATATTCGCGAACCACCCTCGGCTCGTCGATGACGCGTTCCGGCGCTACGTCGAGAACCGTCTGCGCGACGCGTTCGACTTCACGGGGACGCCGACCATCCTCGAGTTCAAGTCGATCGACACGTGATGGCCGAGAGTGTCGTGCGCATCGCTGGCGCGCTCGTTGCCGCGTACTTCATCGGCGCCATACCGTTCGCCCTCGTCATCGGGAAGCGCTTCTACGGCGTCGACGGCCGCGAGCACGGCTCGGGCAACCTCGGCGCCACCAACGTCTTGCGGGTCCTC
>SLCP01000152.1 GCA_007125735.1 Coriobacteriia bacterium
CCGCAAGGGGCCGCCCTCGATGCGTGAGGAAGAGGAGTCTCGCGGGTGGCGCAGGCGTTCCTAGTGGCGATGGTACTCGTCGCGATCGCAGAACTCGGCGACAAGACGCAGATGCTCAGCCTCGTCTTGGCGTCGCGCTACCCTCCGCGCCGCGTGTTCGCCGGGGTGCTCATCGCGGTTATCGTGCTCCAGTCGATCGCGACCGTCGCCGGGGGCCTGGTGGGCTCGGTGATCCCCGCCGGCTTGCTCGCGGGGCTCACCGCGGTCCTCTTCACCGGGTTCGGTGTCTGGACACTGTTCGATGCGGAGCGCCCGGGTGGCATCGAAGACCCGCGCGTCGATGGCAGGAGCGCCGTAGCGACGGTCCTCGCCGTGGCCGCCGCATTCTTCCTGGCCGAGCTCGGCGACAAGACCCAGGTGCTCACATTCGCCGTCGCCGCCGATCCAGGTATCGTCGCGCGCACACTCTCGGGACTCGGACTCGAAGTCCTGGAGCCTCCATCGGGCTTGGGGGCGTACGTCGGAGTCTGGCTCGGTTCGACCGCGGGCATGATGTTGGTGAACGGCGTTGCGATCGCGGCGGGTGCCGCGATCGGTGCGCGCGTTTCACGGAGGACCATCGGACGCGTGTCCGGTGTGGGGTTCGTCTTGTTCGGGATAGGGACGGCGGTCGCGTATCTGCTCGGATAGCCCGCCGCCGACGGGTGAAGGTGGTCGTAGGTGAAGGTCGCGCTGCACGCGTGTTGTGGTCCGTGTTTCCTCGAGCCGTACGACGCGCTTGCGGCGGAGCACGACGTGCTCATCGTCTACGCGAACCCCAACATCGACCCGGCCGAGGAGTACGTACGCCGCCGTGAGGCACTGCTGCGTCACGCTGAGCACCGCGGGATCGAGGTGCTCGAGATCGCCTACCAACCGCAGCTGTGGGAGAGCGCGACCGCACTGGCGCGCTCGACCAAGGAGGAGCGGTGTCGTGCATGCTACGAACTGCGCCTCCGGCTCACCGCCGAAGCCGCGGTGGAGGAGGGGTGCGAAGCGCTTGCGACGACGCTCTCGGTGAGTCCGTACCAAGACCAGGATGCACTGGAGGAGATCGGCGCGCGGATCGCTGCGGCCCACGGCCTGACGTGGCTCGGCCACGACTGGCGTTCGCGGTATCCTGAGGCGACCCGCCGCTCGCGCGAACTCGGCATGTACCGTCAGAACTACTGCGGGTGCCTGCCGTCGAGTGAGGAAGCCGAGCGGGAGCGGGCCGAGCGCCGCGATGCCCGACGCGCGAGGAAGGACAGGTAGTGCGCACCGAAGACTTCGACTACGAACTGCCGAGCGGACGCATCGCCCAGGAACCGGTCGAGCCGCGCGACGCGTGCCGTCTGCTCGTGCTCGACCGGTTGAGCGGACAGATCGATCACCGAACCTTCGCCGACCTGCCGGAGTACCTGTCAGGGGGCGACGTGCTCGTGGTGAACGAGACTCGCGTGCTCGCGGCCCGGCTGCGGGGAGCCAAGGACGAGACCGGTGGCGCTGTTGAGGTCTTGCTGCTGCGCGAGCGCTACGAGGACACGTGGGAATGCCTCGTGAAGCCCGGTCGCAGGCTCAAGCCTGGTGTGCACATCGTGTTCGGTGACGGAGAGCTGAAGGGCCTCGTCCTCGACACGATCGAGGAGTCGGGTGGGCGACTCATCCGCCTCACGACACAGGAGGGCAGCGTACGGGACGCGGTGCGGCGCCTCGGCGAGGTGCCCCTGCCCCCGTACATCACGCGGACTCTCGAGAACCCCGAGCTCTACCAGACGGTGTTCGCGCGCGAGGAGCGCTCGGCGGCCGCGCCTACGGCAGGTCTGCACTTCACCGAGGAGCTCCTCGGGCGGATCGAGGCGTGCGGTGTGAGGGTCGCGCGCGTCCAGCTCGACGTGGGCATCGACACGTTCCGTCCGGTTGCCGAGGAGGACCCGCGCGATCATCACATCCACAGCGAGCACATGCGGGTGAGCGAGAGGGCGGCTTCCGACATCAGGGAGGCGCGCGAGCGCGGAGGGAGGATCGTCGCCGTGGGAACAACGGTCGTCCGCGCGCTCGAGAGTGCCTACGACGCGGAGACCCAGCAAGTGAGACCCTTCGAGGGCCAGACGGACCTGTTCATCTTGCCCGGGCACCGGTTCGGTGCGGTCGACTCGCTCGTGACGAACTTCCACACGCCGCGCTCCACGTTGCTCATGATGGTGAGCGCACTAGCGGGCCGGGAGCTGATCATGCGGGCCTACGAGAGCGCACTCGACGAGGGGTACCGGTTCCTCTCGTTCGGCGACGCGATGCTCATCCGCTAGACCGCGAAGCCCTGGCGGAGGCCCGTCCTCGCCGCTTCACTGGACCGGCAGCCACCACGTCCAGTCCGCGCTTACCTCGCCCGGAGCCAGTGCGAAGCCGGCAAGGGGGTCTGCGCCGGGCCGCACGAACACCTCGGTCCCCGCATCGTCGGTCCCGCCCGAGACGAACGTCGGGGAGCCGTCGGGCGACGTGGGGCGGGGAATGCCGCTTGGCAGGCCGACGGTCGAAGCGAACGAGTCGACACGCTCGGCCGCGAGCGCGAACGTCCGTCCGCTGAGCGTGCGCTCCACCCGCTCGAACGACAGATGACGCTCGGGACCTGCAGCAACGACGAGTGTTCTCGGCGACGGGCCGGGCCACGCCTCGCGCTGCTGCGGCACGGAACCTGAGTCGAGCGCGCTCACGACCGTCGCCGTCGAAGGGGTCTCGGGGGCGGTGGCATCTCCGGTGAGGCGGTACACCGAGCCGTTGAAGGCGATGTAGTCGGTTGCCTCGGGCTGTGCTTCTGCCGGGGAAGCGAGGTCCGCGGTGCCGTCATCGACGAGGGCGTCCTCCTCGACCGGCTCGGTCCTCAGCGCCGGATCGTCTGCGGTGAGCGACTCGAACGAGCTCTCGCCCAACGGTACTGCGGTGGGGGTGGGACTCATGATGTAGCGGACACCTTGGGCGCCGATGAGGACCGCGCCCACGAACAAGACTGCGGCCGCCGCGATCCAAGGGCGCCACGCGAGCCAGTCGGGACGGACGGGGGTCCCGGGTGATGCCGGTCGGGCGGCGCCGTCATCGGAATCGCCGATCCCAGGGGATGCGGGGACGTCCGCGGGAGCGGTGGGGA
>SLCP01000204.1 GCA_007125735.1 Coriobacteriia bacterium
CCCGCAGGGGCCCGCCGTTCGCGAAGCAGCCGGTGGTGCGTGGGGGTGCTGCTTCGCGCGAGGGGACTCGTTCGTTACTGCGCGTTGGGGCAGCCGTCGCACTGGCCGCCGCCGAGACCGCGCTCGCCCGTCATGCCGCGTCCGCCGCCAAAGCCGCGCTCGCCGTCGAGGCCGCGCTCTCCGCGCGCCCGCATCTGGCCGCCCATGCCGCAGCCGCCGCCCCGGCCGGTCTCGGTCGACTGCACGCGCTCGGTGAAGCGCTCGCGCATGCGCTCGAGGGCGGCGTCAGCCTGCTCGCGTGTGATGGTGCCGGCGACGACCGCCTCGTCGAGTGCGGCCTCGCGCACGTCGATCGCCCCGTCGACAAGCTCATCGACGCTCACGCCCGCGTTCTCGGAAATCTGCGCAGGGCTCTCACCTTCTGCGCGCTTCTCAGCGACCTCGTCGGCCGACAGGCCGGTGAGGTTCGTGAGGATGTCGAGCATCCTGCCTCCGGCGTCCCGCATCATCGGCCCGAGCCGCAGACCGCTTTCGCACGCAGCGCGTGTCTGCTCGCCCTCGTCGACATCCGGGCGAACGGCGAACGCGCCGCTGATGTTGCCGATGACAAGCCCGGCGACGAGTGCCGCCGCCGCGAGTGTCATCGCACGTCTCTTGTTCACGTCGTGTTCCTCCTTCGAGTCCTGGTTCCGTCATCGGTGTGCACCACTATGGTTCCTCGGCGGCGTGAATTCGGTGTGAACGCCGTACGCTCGATGGATGAGCCGGTCGCGGCGCTTCTGGTAGGCTCGTGGCGGAGGCGCGACCGGTGACCATGCAGTCTGCCGGCTGCGCGGGGGTGTCTGAGGGAGGTACCGTGTGGACGTGACGATCGAGTGCTTCGATGCGGGCCGACACGACGCGCGTGCGGTTGCGCGTCTCATCTACCAGGCCGATCCGTCGCTCATGCGCTTCGTATTCGGCGACGAGGACGCGGCGGTCCCGGTGATCGCGAAGCTCGTCGGGATGGAGCACAACGAGTATGCCGGTGGACGCGTCATGTGTGCCGTGGACGGGGCCGAGGTGATGGGTGTCATCGCCGGCCTCACCGGAGCCGAGCGGCGCGAGGCGAAGAAGGACGCCGGCCGAGAGTGGGGAAAGGCTCTCGGCGTTCGAGGCATGGTTCGGGCGCTCAAGTGGGGCGCGAAGCTCGAGAGCGTCGCGACCACCGATGTCGGCGACGACGAGTACTACATCAGCGCGCTCACCGTCGACGAACGGTATCGGGGCGCGGGAGTCGGCTCGAAGCTGCTTGTCGAAGTCGCCCGCGACCACGATGTGGTCGTCACCGATGTCAACATCGACAAGGCCGACGCGATCCGCTTCTACGAGCGCCACGGATTCGCGATCGAAGACAAGATGACGTTCGAGCACGAGGGCGTCGAACTGGGGAACTACAAGATACGACGCGGGTAGTAGCGCGGCTCCGTGCGGCCCGGTTCGAGGGCGGCCAAGGAAAGGGGCACGAGTGGTCGAGAAGGGCACCGATAAGGCATCACCGTTCGTGCCGCTTGCTATCGTCGCGGTCGCTGCCGTGGGCATGGTGCTCGTGGGGACACGCACCGTGGATCTGCACGTGCTCGTGGGCCGGTGGGTCGTTCACCACTGGCTCGCCTGGGCGGGCGCACTCTTCATCGCGGCCTACACGGTCGCGTTCTACGTGCTCAAGAGCCGCAAGCGCGAGCTGTACGCCCCGCTGCTGCGCGTCCACGTGATCGGTGGGCTGCTCGCCGCTACGCTCATAGCACTTCACTTCGCGCACCACATCACGCGTCCGGCCGAGTTCTACCCTGACCTCGGCACCGGCGTCGTGCTGTTCGCCAGCCTCGTCATCTCGGTATGCACTGGACTCCTCATGCGCTACCGCTGGCTGCGCGGCGGGATGCGCGAGTGGCGCCTGCTCCACACGGGGGCGGCCGGTGCGTTCTACCTCGCGGTCGTGGTCCACACCCTCCAGGGCCTCGGTGTGCTGTAGGCGCGCCGTGGCGTCGAAGGCGCGGGCGCGCGGCGAGATCGACCTATCTGGCTGGTTGACCCTGCGTACGGGCCGCAATACCATTACGGGCGCGTGTCAACGTGCGCCCAGCGTCTCAGTGACACTCGCGAGCACAGCACGCGCGCGCCATGTCGGGCGACCGAGGGAGGTGAGGATCGATGGAGTCTTCCAGAAGCAAGCCACACGAACCCGTGACCGCGGGCGGATGCTCGCGTGCCCTATGCCAGGAGGCCTCGTATGTCGACCCTGACCGAACTCACCCGTCCCGACCGCCTCGACGAGCTGCGTGAGTGGCTCGACGAGACCGGCACCCTCGATATCGCCGATGATCTGACGCGGCTCGACCCCGCGCAGCGCGCGATCGTCTTCCGCCTGCTCGAGAAGGACCGAGCGCTCGCGGTCTTCGAGTCGCTCGAGCCGGTGCACCAGCAGGAGCTTCTCGATGGGCTGCGCGCGGAGCGCGTACGCGAGCTGATCGAGAGCCTCGACCCCGACGACAGGGTCCGACTCCTCGACGAGGTGCCGGCGAAGGTCGCTAAGCAGTTGCAGAGCGGGCTCTCGCCGCAGGAGCGTTTCGCGACCGCCACTCTCCTCGGCTATCCGCCGGAATCCGCCGGGCGCGTGATGTCTCCCGAGTACGTGAACGTGCGCGCTGCCATGAGCGCGGCCGATGCGCTCGCCAAGGTGCGGCGCGTGGGCGGCAACGTCGAGAACCTCCGCGTACTCACGGTCACCGACGACGCCCGCCGTCTCGTCGGCACCGTCGACCTCGCCACGCTCGTGACGGCAGCCCCGACTGCTCGCATCGAGGACCTCATCGAGGCGGAGACGTACTCGGTCCGGGCCGAGGAGGACCAGGAGGTCGCCGCCCGACTCATGCAAGAGGCTGACCTCGTCGCCTTGCCCGTCGTCGACCGGGAGGACCGGCTCGTGGGCATCGTCACCGTCGACGACGCGATGGCGATCCTCGAGGCCGAGGAGACCGAGGACATCTCCCGCATCGGTGGTGCCGAGCCGCTCGAGCGGGCGTACATGTCCGCGTCGGTGCTCACGCTTGCCCGCAAGCGCGCGGTGTGGCTCCTCGTGCTCATCGTGGCGGCGGCGCTCACCGTCAACGTGCTGCAGTTCTTCGAGGACACCCTCGAAGCGCTCGTGACGCTCGCGCTCTTCATCCCGCTCCTCATCGACACGGGCGGCAACTCGGGCTCGCAGGCCTCCACGGTTGTCATCCGTGCGATGGCCGTGGGCGAGGTGCGCTTCAGCGACCTGCCGAGCATCATCTGGCGCGAGGCGCGCGTCGGCTTGTTGCTCGGAGCGATGCTTGCGGTCGTAGGCTTCCCGATCGTGGGACTCATCTTCGGGTGGGACTTCGCGACGGTGATCTCGCTGACTCTCGTAGTGGTCTGTACGTGGGCTTCGTTCGCCGGCGGGACGCTGCCGGTCCTCGCGAGGCGCGTCGGCATCGACCCGGCTGTCGTGTCCGCCCCGCTCATCACCACGCTGGTGGACGCTACGGGACTCATCATCTACTTCCTCATCGCGCGCGTCGTGCTGGCCGATCAGATCGCCGGAGTGGCGTCCGCAGCTATGTGACCCCCCGCACGCCTGCTCCCAGGCGTGTTACGCGATTCGTCTGCCACCTGGTAGACTCGTGCGCGTTGCCGTAGCCATCCTGGCGCGTGCGACCCGTCGTGATGATGTGTCCGAGGAGGACGTGAGCCGATGATCGAGTTCTGGCGCGCCGTGCTGCTCGGCGTGGTCCAAGGGGTGACGGAGTTCCTACCGATCTCCTCGTCGGGACACCTGATGCTAATCCATAAGGGCCTCGGCTGGGCCGAGTACGGGCTTGCCTACGATGTCGTCTTGCACCTTGCGACGCTGCTCGCGGTCGCGATCTACTTCCGGACCGACATCACGAACATCACCAAGGCGTTCTTCTCGAAGGACGCCGAACGCGCAGACGATCGGAAGCTCGCGTGGCTCGTTGTCATCGCTACCGCCGTTACGGCGATCATCGCGGCTCCGTTCAGCGGAGTCATCGACCGCGCGTTCAGCTCGCTTAGGTGGATCGGGGCATTCTTCCTGCTGACATCCGCTGCGCTCGTCTCGGCGGAGCTGCTCAGCCGCAAGCAGATGCACAGCCTGAACGCACTGACATGGCAGAAGGCCGTGCTCGTGGGGCTCGCGCAAGCGGTGGCGCTCTTCCCCGGCGTGTCGCGTGCGGGCGCGACGATCGTGGGGGGCCTCGGCGTGGGGCTCGACCGGGAGCAGGCGACCCGGTTCTCGTTCCTCATGTCGGGCCCGATCATCCTGCTTGCGGGAGCGAAGACGGCATACGACGCGTTCGTCGACCCACAGCCCTTCATCGGGATGCCGGCCGCCATCGCCGGCAGCGTCGTGGCGTTCGTTGCCGCGTACCTCTCGATCGCCGGCCTACTCGCGTTCGTGAAGCGCTATCCGCTCTACATCTTCGCCGTCTACACCGGCATCCTCGGCGTGGTGACGCTTGTGTGGCAGATGTCGGCGTAGCCGTTCGCCCACTGGTACCATCCCTACGGCGGGCACACCGACGGCCGAGGAGAACGCGTGAGCGATAGCGAAGCACCGACCCGCACGGGCGACACGATCGAGTGGACGTACGACATCCCCTTACTCACGAGCAGGTTCATGGTGTGGGACATCGTGCGCGTCACGTTCCTGTCGGTGGTCATGATGTACGTGCTCGTGGGCGGGTGCGGCCTCCTCGTCGAGCGCGAACTCATCATCTTGCCGCCATTCGTGTTCCTCGTGACGGTGGGGATCGTGCTCGCGCTCTTCGTTCTGGCGAGCCTCTTCATGGGCAATCGACACGGCGCTCGCTTCACCGTGGGTCCCGACGCGGTCGAGTACCGTGCCGAGCGCCGGGAGCGGCGTCTCAGCCGCCTCACCGTGCTTGCGGGATTGCTCGCACGCAACCCGAGCGCGGCCGGCGCAGGTGCGCTTGCGGTCGCGCGCGAGCGGCTCGTCGTGCCGTGGGGCGACGTGCACCGGGTGGTCGTGCATCCTCGGCAGCGCGTGATCGCCCTCCGCAACTCGTGGCGCACCGTGCTACGGCTCCACTGCCCGCCCGAGCTCTTCGACGAGGTTCGTGACGCGGTCGAGACCTACCACCGGGCAGCCGCTGGTTCGGCCAGCGAGGGCGCGACCGGCGGCGGCTAGATGAGCGCCGCGGCGATGAGCGCCTCTTTCGCCTGACGCGTCCCCGACTGGAGCGTGAGCGTATACTTCTTGCCTTCCGCTTTGATGATGAGCCGGTCCGAGCTCTGCTGCCCGTCCTCGTCGACGTGCCCTGCCCGCAACTTCGCGCTCTGGATGTTTGCCCGGTCGATTGCGAAGTTCTCGGGCGTCTCTGCGAGCGTCTGTTCCGGCGGCAGCTCCAGGTAGCGCTGGGCAAGCGCCGCGTACGCGCCGAGCTGGGCTCCCCACTGGCCGAAGAACCCCTTGCCGCCCGCCTTCGCGCTGTCGCGTGCATCGGTGACCGCCTGCTTGAGCATCTCTTTGGTGGTGTGGGCGAAGACGATGCGACGGTCGGTGAGCACGAGCACGTAGGCTGTGCTCTTCATGCCGAGGAACCCGCTGGCGAGCGTTGTGTTGGGGATGATCGCGTGCACGTGCTCCGAGGAGGCCGGTGCGGTTGGCTGCGGTGCTGCAGTCTCCGCAGTTGCCGGCGCCTCGACTTGAGCAGCGACTGGCGCATCGGCGACCGGCTCCCCGCAGCTGGTGCAGAAGCGCGCGCCCTCGGCCAGTTCGGTACCACACTTCGTGCAGAACCTTGCCTGCGTGGTCATATCGCCGCTCCTTTCAGTACTTCAGGACAGGGCACCGATTCACGTCACGCACCGGTAGGGGGCACAAGCTTCGCCGTCTTGAGTTCCGCGGAGAGGAAGTCTCCGATGATCTCGTCCGCAACCGACCACCCGGCATCCTGGATCGCTCTGACGAACGACTTGCCGTTGTAGAAGAACTCCTTGAAGAAGTTGTATGCGACGAAGATCGCCCACCCCCTGGCCTTGGTGCTGAGGGGCAGCTTCGCGAAGTTGTCTGGGCTGACGAGCGTGCCTTCGACGACCTTGGCGAACTCCTTCAACTGGATGTAGAGCCACTGCTGGGGTGTCTTGCCGTCCTGGTAGGCGTGGATCGTCGAGATGAGCATCGCTCTGAGATACTTGGCCGCGAACGCCCCATACGGGCCGGTGTAGTACTTGACGACCACTCCGAACGCGATCTTGCCCGCCCAGTCCGCCCAGTCGAGAACCGTGTAGATGCGGTTCGCCCACGCTTCGACCGACTTGTAGCCTTGGGCGCCCTCGGCCAAGATGAGCTCCGCCGAGATGTGCCATATGCGCATCCGAAGCTCGGCCAGGCCTTCTGGTCCGAGGACCTTGCCGTGGCGTTCCAGGATGTCGAAGAGCCTGTCCTGGTGGCTCGTGGGTGTGAACTCGATGATGATCTTGCGGCAGCGGTCGTACTCGACCTGCCATGCCTCGCTTCCCGGAGCGTTCGCGGGCGTGTCGAGCGTGAGGCGAAGGTCGTAGCTCCAGATGTCGACCGGGTGCCCGGGCACGGACACGTGAGCTCTCAGCGGGAGCGTGGTCGTCTTTCCGGGGACGACCTCCTCGGTCATGAACCGGTAGACGCCGCTCGGACCTCTGCCGATGTCGCGCACCTCGACCAGGTGCGGGTCGATCTTGGCGAACTCCCACGCGTTGCGTGCGGGCGAGCCGGGTTCGTCGGCAGGCTCGATCGCCAGGTCGCGCACGAGCGTGTCGTCGGCGACGATCATGGCGGTCTCAGGATCGGCGACGAACGCCTGGAAGCCGAGGTCGCTCGGAGTCGCTGAGCCGTCGGCGGCGATGTGGAGGGAGCCGTCGCGCGCGATGGGACCGGTCTCCGCGAAGAGCCCCTCGCGTGCCGAGCCGATGAGGATCGACCGCTGGAGGTCGTCGAACCCCTCGGCCTGAGCGGTGATCTCGAGCCTGGAGAACGTGCGGTGGTTGCGGGGGTTCACTTCGGCGGGCGGGCGCTCGGTCAGGAGGATAGTGGTCTGCGCAGGGCCGGTGTCCTTCTCTGCCAGGTCGCCGAGAGGAGTCGAGCCCGACGCCCAGGAGTAGGTGATGTGCCACTGGAGACCGGCATCGTGGACGACGCGGGCGAGAAGCTCGAAGGTCTTCCCGCATCCTTGTGCGAACACCAGCTCGTCGGGGACTATCTCGAGCTCGGGCATCGTCTGGCAGGGGACGATGGCGGTTGCGACAGGGCCTTCGTCGCCGACCGTGGCGCTCAGGGAGACGGGAACCTCCGAGGGAGCGGTCATGTGGCGGTCGGGCCGCGGGGTGCGGGCTGCGACGCTTACTGCGCGAGCACCGTCGCTCCATACGACCGGCTCGCTCACCTCGCCCCACTCGCCCCGGGGAGTGAAGGTGATCGAGTCGCGAACCTGCTCGAGCGTGACCGCCGGGTCCGCCTCGGCGCTCGGTGAAAGCGTGACGTCGGCGATGAGCGTGACGGTGTCGCGACCGTTAGGCACGAGTAGTTTGTCCGCCGGCTCAAGGCGCCAGACGATCCGGCTCTCCATCTCACCCACGAGTTCGACCTGATCGCTCGTTCCCGAACCGGGACCGTTCACGTGCACCGCGATCCATGTGGGCGACTGTGCGCCCGGTGTCTGCGAGATGGTGACGCTGAGCGAGCCGAATCCGCGCTCGGCACTTGCCGTGAACCCGTCAGGCATGACGAGGATGACCTCGCAGTCGGGCGCTGCCTCGTAGGAGCCATCGCCTTTCACGCGCCACACGCTCGCCTCGAGAGCTGCCGGCCGAGCGGGCGTGACGTCGATCCGTTTCGCCGAGAGCTGCAGGATGTGACCGATGACCTGGTTGGGGTCGGTCGAGCGGTTCCCTCCGCTCGAGCTCGCGCCGGCGGCACCGGCTGCAGCTCCCGCAGCTGCAGCACCACCGCTGGCGAGCGCTGCCGCCATGGCCGCGGCTGCGGCGGCTACCGCACCGATGCCGCCCACGACCGTGCGCCAGGTCGGGTCGGGGTCGGGCCACTGCATCGCGAAGAGCGGGTCGATGAAGACGAAGCCGCCCGCTTGCGCCCCGGTCTCGGGGAACACCGTGACGATCTCGTTGTAGACGATGTTTCGCGTGATACCGAGGCTCTGGTTGCTCTGGTAGCGGACGGCGTAGAGCCCTGGGTCCTCGAGCTCGACGACGGAGTAGACCTTGAGCACGCGGAACCCGGGCTCGTCCCGCGCGGCTTCGATCGCAGCGGCGATCTCCTCGGGCGGATGGTGATAGGTGCCCACGGGAGCGTGGAAGTAGACGAGAGCGCTATCCGCGCCGAGTGCGAACTCGACGATCGGTTCTGTCCCGGGCAGGAACGGTCCGAATCCGCCACTATCGCTTCCCGGCTCGACGCGCACGCCGCCTGACGGCTCCTGCGCGAACGCAGCGATCGGCATCGCGATATTGAGTGCAAGCAGCGTCATGACGCCGAGCGACGACAGGATCGCCCGCCATCGCCGATGGTAGCTGCGTCCCCGAATCGCCCTCACTCCGACCGCCTCCGAAAGCTCATGAGTATGGTCTTGCTGGCCACGACGATGACCGAGACGGTACTGATGAGCGATGGGAGCAGCGAGAGGAATCCGGCGTCGGCCCCGAGCGCGGCGAGCAGTATCGAGCCGGCGTTGTAGAGCTGAAGCACTGCTGTGGCAATCGATCCGATACCGACGAGTGCCCGGCCGAACCCGCCCCTCTTGCCCACCAGCAGGCCGAGGAGCCCCGTGCCCGAGCCAGTCGAGAAGCGCGCGGCAAGACCCGAGAGCGCCGCGGGCTGGCCAGAGATCACCGTCACCATCGCGTCGAGCAGTGTCGTGAAGATGAGGGCCAGGGCAGGCTTGCGTATCGAGCGATGAATCAGCCGGGACGCGACGCCGGTACCGGTAGGCACCCCTGCGTGGCGCACGAACAGGCCGATGTCCGGGCTCTGTCCTGCGACGACCGTCTGCCAGGGGAGTGCAGATGCTGCTCCCGCGTACGATGCGGCGGCTTGCGCGGTGCGCACCGCGCCCGCGGCCGGATGGGTGCCAGTTGTGGCCGCCGCAGGCTGCGTTTCTGCCATCTCGGCCCGTGCACTCCCGCACGAACGGCAGAAGCGCGCCTCCTCATCGATGGGCGTCCCACATGCTGTGCAAAATCGCGCGGCCGACGGAGTCACCTCCCCGGATCTCGCATCGCGTGGTCACTGCGACTAGAACTCATCAGCCCAGGCGATCCCGTCCACGCGGGCCTGGTTGTCTTCCTCGATCACGAAATAGATGACCGTTTCGGGTCCTGAGTTCCAGTTCTCCTCGACAACGACCGTCCACGAGGCTGCGTCCTGGTATACATCGACCACCTCGAACGAGTAGAGCGCGTTGCTAGCCGGGTAGAAGAACCACTCGCCGTCCTCTTGGAAGTAGCGGCTCGCGTACGAGCGCGCCCGATCGACGTCGTCCTGCTGGAGCGACCAGAGCATGTTTCCTACGGCGTCGACGGCGGTCTCGGCATTGACTGCGGACACGTACTCCGACCCGCTTGTGTCAGGCATCTGGCCGTCCCAGCCGTTTCCCTCGGGCGGTTGCGCCGGGGGTGGCGTTTCGACCTGAGGCTGCTCGCTCCACGGGTCGGTTCCCGCTCCGTTGCCGAATCCGTCGTCGAAGCCGGTGCCGACCGACTCCCAGCCATCTGCGCCCTCGAACGCCGCGCGTGCGAACACGATCCCGCCGATCGTCGAGCCCACGATGTTGAGCACCAGCGCGCCCACCACGACCGCGATCGCGGCACCCTTGCCCGCGGCGACCGGCACGCCACGGGCGGCCACATCAGCGCTGCGCACGACCTGTGTCTTAGCCGCCTTGTCGCCGAGGCGGCGGCCATCCTTGTCCACGAGCACGAGGATGGGTTCGATGAGGCTGCCGATCGCCGGGATGAGGCCGAGCGCCCACATCACGATCTGGCGCACGATCGCGGGTCCGGCTTTGGCGGGGACACCGGTCTCGGCGGAGACGACCACAAGTCCGGTGAGCCGCTTTCCGAAACCCGCACCGCCGGCGGCGTCACGCGCGATTAGGTAGCCGAGCATCCACAGGGCTCCAAGAGCGGAGACGAGCAGGCCGGCGATAGAGACCTCATCGCGCGCCCCGCCTGCCATCACGAGCAGCGTGCCCAGAGGCAGAAGCGTGGCTGCGACGATGCTGTCGGCGATGTAGGCGAGCAGGCGTCCGCCGAGGGGAGCCTTGGCGTAGGCCGCGCCGCTGGCGACAGCCGGTGCGGCCGTGGGCATCGGCGTCGTGGGCTGTGCGGGAGGAGCAGGCGGAGCGGGTGGCGATGGAGCCGCGGAGGGCTGGCTCGGGGACTGCACTGGTGGCGGTGCGGGCGCGTGTGGGGCAGCTGGAGGCGCAGGTGGCTGCACCGGTGGAGGCACGGGCGCAGCTGGTGGTGAGGGGTCCTGAGCGGGTGGCTTTGGGGGCTCGGGAGGTGCTGCAGCCAGGCTCGCGCCACACATCGGGCAGAACGTGCTTCCGTCGGGCACTTGCGCGCCGCACTGCGGACAGAACATCTGAGACCCCCTTGTCGGTTCGTGCCGTAGGCGCTGCCACTCTAGATGAACTATCGGTCACCAGTTGGTGTCGGACAAGACTCCATCGGACGGATCGGCTTGCGATGGTGACGCGTCGTGGGCTGGGCTTCTCCCGCCACTGCGCAACCGTCCAACGAGCAGCGCCAGGAGTGCACAGATAACCAGCAGGTAGAACACGGGATAGAACCACTCAGGCGCGGTGATCACCGGCTGGCGGACGCGCAGGAGACCGTTGCCGAGTCGGAACAACGTGAAGCCGAGGGCGAACGCGAGGAATGGAATGCCGCTTGCCACATGCGAACTTCGTGAGAGCCAGAGCGCCAGGGCCGCGAGCAGTACCGCTGCCAACAGCTCGTAGAGCTGGGTCGGATGCACCGGCTCGACGTGCCCGAACGCCGCAAGGATGCCGGTGCGACCTTCGATGAACTGGTAGGTCCACGCCTGGCTACCCGGCGGGTACGTCACCGCCCACGGCTGGTCGCTCGGGACGCCGAAGCAACACCCGCGCAGGAAGCAGCCGATTCGCATCAGCACCACCCCGAGGGCGAGCCCGGGGACTGCACTGTCTGCGAGCCTCCAAACCGGCAAGCGCCACATGCGAGCGAGGACCACCGCTACGATGCTCGCCGCCGCGAGTCCGCCGTAGAGCGAGAATCCCTGGAAGCTCGCGCGCCAGATGCGTGTGGGGTCCTCGGCGTAGAAGGCACCGGCGATCACGAGGTCGAACGCGCGCGCGCCGACGATGCCCCCCACCAGTGCGATGCCGTATACCGTCGCCACGCGGCGCCACGGAAGGCGCCGGTGCGCGGCGAACGCCACGGCGAGAGCGAGCCCTGCAACCCATGCGAGCGTGTAGAAGGTACTGTACGCGCCGAACACGACCTCGCTGCCGCCGAACTCGAACCTCAGTAGTACGGGGCTCATTCGACCGGCTTGCTGGCGGTGAAGACGGCGGTCATCTTCCAGCCCGACCCGCTGGCGCCGGTGGTCCCCTCCATCGAGAGTGTCTGACCGTCACGGCTGACCGTGGCGTTCATCCGGTTGAAGCTGCCACCCGTCGGCTCGAATGTGACCTC
>SLCP01000196.1 GCA_007125735.1 Coriobacteriia bacterium
GAGGCCTTCGTGGTGGGCACCGGGATACCCCGCTCGGCCGCGTACTCCATCTCGAGCTCGCGCGTCTTGAGCTCCCACTCGCGCACCGGAGCGATCACCTCGATGTCCGGGTCGAGTGCGGCGATGCCCACCTCGAAGCGCACCTGGTCGTTGCCCTTGCCCGTGCACCCGTGCCCGATGTAGCGGGCGCGGCACCGGTGCGCCTCTTCGACGAGGTGCTTGACGATGATCGGCCGCGACATCGCCGAGACGAGCGGGTACTTGTTCTCGTAGAGGGCGTTGGCCTTGAGCGCCCGGCTCAAGAACTCCTCGACGTACTCCTCACGGACGTCTTTGACGATCGATTCGACCGCTCCGATGTCGAGTGCCTTCTGGCGTACGAACTCAAGGTCTTGGCGCTCCTGGCCCACATCGATGGCGAGCGCGACCACGTCCACGTCGTGGTGTTCGCGGATCCACTGGATCGCCACCGAGGTGTCCAAGCCGCCTGAATACGCAAGTACGCACTTATCGCGAGCCATTTCGTCTGCCTTCCTTTGTCTGCGCCGCCCTACGCGACGCCCCTGAACTTGTTGAGGTTGTCGACGATCGCATGCGCGGTCTGCTCGTCGCCTGTGATGATGAGCACGGTGTCGTCGCCGGCTATCGACCCGAGCACGTCTGCGACCTCGGCACGGTCGAGCGCCGCGGCGACGCCAGGCGCGGTACCCGGCGAGGCCTTGACGAGCACGAGGTTTCCGGTGCTCACCACTTCGGTCACGAGCTCCGATATCATACGCTGGAGGTGCAGGTCCTCCGCGAGCACGTAGATGCCTTCCGGGAGCTTCTTGAGCCCCATCTCCGTCACGTCGCGCGAGACGGTGGCCTGCGTGCACACGAAGCCATCGGACTCCAAGTGGTCCACGAGGTCCTTCTGCGTTCGGACCCGCTCGGCCCGCACGATGCGCCTGATGGCTTCCTGTCGCAGCTTTCGCTTCTTCATGAGTCTACGTCGACCTCCCCGGACGATCCGATCGGTGTGCCTAGCCGAGCAGCAGCTTCAACAACGCGAGTTGGGCGTGGAGCCGATTCTCCGCCTCGTCGAAGACGATCGAAGCGGGGCCATCGATGACGTCAGCGGTGACCTCCTCGCCGCGATGCGCGGGCAGACAGTGCATGAACAGCGCGCCCTGACCGGCGGCGGCCATGAGGTCGGCGTCGACGCGGTACGGCTCGAAGAGCGCGAGGCGCTCGGCGTGCTCCTCTTCCTGGCCCATCGACGCCCAGGTGTCCGCTGCCACGATCTGGGCTCCCCTGACCGCGTCGAACGGGTCGCGCATGACGCGCACGGTGGCGCCGGTCTGGGCGGCGATGCGCTCGGCGTCCGCCACGATCTCCGCCGAGGGCTCGAACCCCTCGGGGCAGGCGATCCGCACGTCCATGCCGGTGAGTGCGCCCGCCTCCAGGTACGTATGTGCCATGTTGTTGCCGTCACCCACGTAGGCGAAGGTCACACCTTCGAGCTTGCCGAGGTGCTCGCGGATGGTGAGCAGGTCGGCGAGTCCCTGGCACGGGTGGTGGTCGTCGGAGAGCGAGTTGACGACCGGGACCTTGGCCCACTGCGCGACCTCTTCGACCTTTGCGTGTGCGAACGTACGGAGCACGATCGCGTCGCAGTAGCGCTCGAGCACCCGGGCGGTGTCCGCGACCGTTTCGCCGCGTGAGAACGCCGACTCCGAACCCGAGAGCACGATCGGCGTGGCGCCAAGCCGCGCGCACGCGACCTCGAACGACACGCGCGTGCGCACCGACGGCTTCTCGAAGACGAGCGCGACCGCCGTGCCTGCGAGCGGCGTGTCGTGCACGCCCGCGTCCCACGCGGCCTTCTCCTCGAGTGCCGTGTCGATGATGAGCGCGACCTCCTCGGGCGACAGATCCGCCAGCCGCAACAGGTCGCGCCCGGCAAGCGCCTTGGACATCATTCGGCCACCTCCGCAAGGATCGAGGGCAATGCGTCGAGCAGCGTGTCCGCCTCGGCAGCGGTACAGACGAGCGGCGGAAGGAATCTCAGGATGTGCGTACCGATGTTGTTGAGCACGAAGCCGTGAGAAAGGCCGGCGTCGACGACGCGTGCAGCGACCGGCTCGCGCAGCTCGGCGGCGAGCATGAGGCCCGCGCCGCGCACCTCGGCGATTCGACCGGTGCTCTCGGCGAGCGACTCGAGCCCCGCCCGCAGGTGCGCGCCGACCGCGATCGCGTTCTCGCCGAGGCGCTCGGCCTGCAGCGCGGCGATCGTGGCCCGTGCGGCGGCGCAGACCACCGGCGTGCCACCGAACGTCGAGCCGTGGTCGCCGGGCGAGAACGCGTCGGCCACCTCGGCACGTGCGACGACCGCTCCGGCCGGCAGGCCGTTGGCGAGCGACTTGGCGAGCGCGACGACGTCGGGTGCGACCCCGTAGCCCTGGTGAGCGAACGCGTGTCCGGTGCGCCAGAAGCCCGACTGCACCTCGTCGAACACGAGCAGCGCTCCCCGCTCGTCGCAGAGAGCGCGCGCTGCCGCGAGATACGCGGGATCTGCCGGGTAGACGCCCCCCTCTCCCTGCACGACCTCGAGCATGACCGCGCAGACGGTGTCGTCCACGACAGCCGTGAGCGCGTCGATATCATTGAAGGGCACGTGCACGAAGCCCGGTGGCAGCGGCTCGAACGCCTCTTGCTTCGAGGGCTGGCCGGTGGCCGCGAGAGCGGCGAGCGTACGGCCGTGGAAGCTCCGCTCGGCCGTGACGATACGCACGGCGTCCGGCCCCTTGTTCGCCTTACCCCAGCGCCGGGCGAGCTTGATCGAGCCCTCGCACGCCTCCGCGCCCGAGTTGCAGAAGAACGCCCTGTGCCCCCCTCCGAGGAGCGCCGAGAGTTCCTCGGCCAGCTCGGTGCGGTGCTCGACGTGGTAGAGGTTGCTCACGTGCACGAGGCGCGACATCTGGTGCGCGACCGCTTCGGCGACCGCAGGATGGGCGTGGCCGAGGTTGACCGACCCGATGCCGGAGACGAAGTCGAGGTACGCGCGGCCCTCGTCATCGGTCAGGCGCATGCCCTCGCCCTGAACGAACATCACCGGCTTGCGCGCGTACGTCTGCATGTGGAACTCCGCGTCCCGGGC
>SLCP01000141.1 GCA_007125735.1 Coriobacteriia bacterium
CGGCACCAGCCACGTGTCCACCCGCTCGGCGTGCCACCTCGACGGTGAGCGCGAACGACAGTCCCCCTGCAGCGAAGTATGGCAACGCCTTCGCCGGCGCCACGAGTTCGCTGAAGTCGCCCCCGATCTGCACGAGCGACCATAGGAACGTTCCCAGCAGTGCGGCAATGGCGGCGGGCAGGTACACCGGACGCCTGCCGTGCTGCGCCGCTAAGCGAACGAGAACGAGTACCGCAACGGCCAGCAGCACGCCGCCGATGATCATCGCCGCCTCGCGGTCCGGATATCGTACGAGGGGCGAGAACGAGCTCGGCCGCTCCCAGTTGCCCAAGACGCCCATAGCGCCGGCCGCGCCAAGCACAGCTGCAGCCGCCCATAGCGGTCTGCGCGATACTGCTGCACCTGCAAGCATCATCAGACCCCCAGTGACGGCGGTCACCCAGAACGCGACAACGGCGCCTGGAGGGACGTCAGAGGCGCGGTTCGCGAGCACGAGTCCCGGAGCGACGGCCCCTCCGAGGATTCCTGCTGCAGCCACGAGCACACCATCGCGCACGCCGAGACCAGCCATCTCCTCACGCCGAGGGATTCCGCCAAGAACGGCGAGAAACACGATTCCCGCACACGTGACGCCGAGAAGAAGTGACGGTGTCGACGCGAACGTGACCACCGCCGTCTGGAAGACGAAGGACGCCGCGACCGCCGCAGCGAGAAGCAACCACAGGATCGCATTGACTGCAAGCGTCACCCCGCGCGATGCGACCACAGCAGAAGAGGGAGGGCCGGGCTCAGCCCGACCCTCCCCTCGAGTGCGCTCAGAGCGCTCTCGGTCGTACGGTGTTACTTGTTGTGGCACTGCTGGCAGACACCACGGTTGTCGAGCCTCAAGAACGCATTCTTGGTGCCCGGGTCCACCGCACCGACACCGCTGTCGGGCTCGGGATCGGTGGAATCGAACACGTTTGCGTAGCCCGTCATCTCGACGTCGGAGCCGTGTGCGCGGTGGCACGTCAGGCAGTCGATCCAGTCGGTACCGCTGCCTTCAGCTGTCCAGCTGCCGAACTCCTGGGCCAGCGGGAGCACCTGGTCGGTGATGATGAGCGAGCGTGGACCCTTGTAGTTATCGAGCTCGACGTTGACCGGGTGACGGTAGCGCATGGTGTAGCCGAAACCGTCGTTGGCATCGTAGACGCTCGAGATCGCGAGATCGTCGCGGTGGTACTGCGTGTGGCACGCCGCACACCACGCGCTGATGCCGCGGGTCTCATCCTCACCAGGAGCCTTTGCGTACATAGGCATGGTGTAGTTGGGCGTGTAGCCAGCCATCTGCGCGGCACCGGGCTCATGGAGCAGCCAGCCGCCGGCAGGGTAGCCAGGCTCGTTGGAGATGACGTAGGGATTGGGCACGAAGTCGCCCGGCGTCGGCTCGGTGTAGCCACCGACCGGCACGCCGTTGACGATGTCTTTGAGCAGACGGTAGTTCGAGCTGCCGTGGACGTCGTGGCACGAACCGCAGGTCATGACGATCTGGTTGCCGTAGCCGGTAGAGGGCAGGTAGTACGTTTCCTCGTCACCCTCGACGATCGTACCGCCGTGAGTGCCTCCGCCCCACGCACCCCACGAAGCACCGTTGTAGGTGTGCTTGTTCTCGCCGACCACGTGGTCGCCGAACGCACCGCTGTTGAGCATCGCACCGGTGGTACCGTAGTCAGTGCCCTCGTAGACACCGTCGACCACGTTGGTGTCTGCACCCGCGGCGGCCTGACCGTGACACGTGAAGCAGAACTCGTAGAGCTCTGTGGCGGTCGAGAGCAATAGCGCGCTGCGCTGTTCGCCGTCGTTGTTCGTCCACGTGATGCTGCTTGCTGCCGTGTGTGCCCGGTGGCAACCGGCGCATGCATCGGTATCCATGGAGTAGCCACCGTGTGGCCCGAAGTTCGCAAGCGCGATACCTGGGGTGATGAGCAGCACAGACGCAACAACCGCGACTGCGAGCACGAGTGAGAGCTTCCGCATACCGATCACCCCTCTCTCATTCCGACGGACTCTTCCATGTTCGCCTGACGGCGAGCGATCACCGCGAGCAGGCCGCCTGCCAGAAGCGTCGGCACGAGCGCCGCCTTGGCGAACGGACCGGTCAGCAGGTTCGACATCATAGGCGTGATGTGATCCTCGATGTACGGGTCTGCCTTGGGCTGGATGATGATCGCCTTCTTGCTCGCCCAGAACACACTACCATCACCTTGAGCGGATATGTACCCGTTCGCAGGATTCTGGATGTGCGCCAGCACGTTCGCGCGAGTGTCCCACTTCATCGCTTTGGCCGGGCACGTGTACACGCAGCTCGGCTCGTGGTCCATCTCGTCGACGTGGGCAGAGCCTTCCAGGTTGTTGCCGTTTTGCGGCAACGCGAAGCCATACGTCGGATCGAGATCCGCGTCTGCTCCGGAACGGCCCCAGCACATCGTGCACTTCCACGACTTGGAAGTGGCGAACGCGGTGTCGCCTACGCCGACCTTGGGGTAGCCGGCACGGTTGCAGTCAAGCCTGCACTGCTCGACACACGTGACGCCTGCCGCGTTCGTCCCACCCGGGTTACACAGGTTCGGGTCGATGGAGACCGCGCCGTTGCCCTGCTTGGCGAGAGCGCCGAACGGACAGCGCTTCACACAAGGCGGGTCTGGGCAGTGCCAGCAGCTGAACCGAATGAACGGGCCGTTGTCGACGCGCTTCTGGGACTTGATGGTAATCCGCACGTCCGGAGCGACCTTGTGCACTCCGGGGTTGTCGGCCCTCATCTGCCACGTGCGCTTGCAGCTGAGAATGCACCCTCTGCAGCGTATACACCGGTCGACGTCTTGGAAGATCGCCATTACATTACTCATCGTTCACCACCTCCTTACATCTTCTCGATTCGGCAGAGACAGGCCTTGTACTCGGGTATTCGCGTATTCGCATCGAACGAGTCGATGCACAGGTCGTTCGCGCGCGCACCGGCCGACAGACCCTTGTCTCCCCAGTGCCACGGAATGGCGACGACACCGACGCCAACGCGCTGGTTGCTCTCCGGACCGACGCCCACGCGGGCGATGAAGCCCTCGGACGCGAAGTTCGGATTCGAGTTAGGCGAGA
>SLCP01000132.1 GCA_007125735.1 Coriobacteriia bacterium
CGGCGACGTAGGCGGACGCCTGTGGCCATCCCACGAGTCCGAGGACCGAGGCGACGTTCACGATGACGCCGCCGCCGGCGTTGAGCATCGCCGGCAACTCGTAGTGCATGCAGTGGAACACGCCGTCGAGGTTGACGCCTACGACGCGACGCCACTCGGCGGGATCGTACTCACCCGTGGTCGCAGCCGCGCCGCCGACACCGGCGTTGTTGACCGCGAGGTTGAGCGCGCCGAATGCGCCCACCGTGGCCGCGACGAGCTCTGCGCACTCCTCGGCGACCGAGACGTCGCAGCGCGTGAACGCCGCGGTCCCCCCGGAGTCGAGTATCTCGCGGACCGTCTCTTCGCCGCCGCGCTCGTCGAGGTCGGAGACCATCACGATCGCACCGGCAGCGGCCATCTCGAGGGCGACCGAGCGCCCGATGCCGACCGCAGCTCCGGTGACGAGACCGACCTTGCCTTCGAGGGATACGTTCATCGCGGCACCCTTCTGTCTCGAATGGGAAGATTTGTACGGATGATACCCATAAACTGCGGTGAGCGGGGCCGTTGCGGAGTATCATCGAGACGCAAGGAGCGTTTCCGAGCTGCCGAGGAGGGCGCGTGGAGCACGACGGGTTCGCGATCGTCGAGCGCGAGGGTCCGGTGATCGCGTGTGCCCTACACGCGGGTCACGCGATACGGCCCGAAATGCTCGACGCGTGCGCACTCGCCGAGGGCGACCGGCTCCGTGAGGAAGACCCGCATACCGACGTGCTCGCAGACATCGGCGTCACCACCGTCGTCGCCGAGCGTTCGCGCTTCGAGGTCGATCTCAACCGGCCGAGGGAGGAGGCGGTCTACCGCGGACCCGCAGAAGCGTGGGGTCTCACCGTGTGGCGCGAGCCGCTCTCAGCGGACCGGATCGCTCGCTCGCTCGACATCCACGACCGGTTCTACGAAGCGATGCGCGATCTGCTCGCACGCACGGTTAAACGGCACGGGGCGGCTGTCGTCTTCGATGTGCACTCCTACAATCACCGTCGCGAAGGGGCAGAGGTCTCACCGGACGACCCGGCGGCCAACCCCGAGGTCAACATCGGCACGGGCACCCTGGACCGCTCGCGCTGGGGACCGCTTGTCGATCGTGTCACAGACACCCTGCGTGCGGCCGGTCTCGACGTTCGCGAGAACGTCCGGTTCCGTGGCGGCTACTTTGCCGCGTGGGCGCACGAGACGTTCGCCGGGGACGTGGCCGTGCTCGCGCTCGAGTTCAAGAAGGTGTTCATGGACGAGTGGTCCGGCGCGGTCGACCGCGCGCGTCTCGAGCGGTCGCGCACCGCGCTTGCACGATGCGTGCCCGAGGTGCGCTCTCTGATCGAGGAGGCTCGCCGATGAGGCGCCCAGCCGAGCTCGATGCGAAGCGGATAGAGCGCATCGTGTCCCGGCTTGCCGCCGGCTCTGCGGTGCGCCACTCGCTGCCGGCCTGGGGACGGTTGCACATCGATCGGCAGCTGCCGTTCATCGTGGCGTACCGCAAGCCCTACGATCGACACGATCCCGGCACCGACAGGCTCGTCATCGGTGGGGCGTCGGTCCTGCAAGCGAGTGGCTCCGGGTCGCAGCGCGAAGGCGTCTCCGAACTCGTGGAGCGCATCGCGACCCATATGAGTGAGGTGTTCGGGGCGTTCCTCATCATCGAGGTGTGGGCGAGCGAGGGCGGGACCGAGCCCGGTGATCCACCACAGCCCGCGTACCGCGTTGTTCACACCGGGGACGATGTCCTCACGTCCACAGTGGCCGAGATCCGCACCGCGCTCGCCGAGTCGCGCATCGGCAGGCGGGCCCCGCTCGTCAACGAAGAACGCAGACGCCGTATCGCCCCTCCCGGTATGCGGCCGTTGCTCGACGCCTCCGCGCTGAGGCGTGCCAACGCGAGCCTGCTCGGACTGGAGGTCGTGCCCGTCTACCGTTCCCCGGATGCGACCGAGGTCTACCCCGCGCTCGTGCGCCAGGTGTCGAGACGCGTCACCATCGCCACCGATCGCGGCTTCTATCGCTTCACACATTCTCAGACGACGGCTCGCCCCGCCCACTACCACCAACTCGGCCGCCGCGCCGTTGTGCGCGCCGTGTTCGATGTCGATGCACGCCTCGCAGCTATCGGCGAACGGTTCGACGTACTGATGCAGGTGACACCGGTCGACACGGATCGCGCGTTCGCCGCGTTCCGCAGGTCGCGATTCGAGCGGGAGCCGGTGTTCCACTACCGGCCACTCCCGGTCGACCCGGGTCGCCTCAAGCATCAACTCTGGGCGATCCGCCCCGAACGGGTCGAAGACCCCACGCTCATGCACCTGTTCCGGCGCAAGCAGATCGAGATCGACCGTCAGCTCTCGCTACTCGCCGACATCGGCCGGCCTGAGTTCTTGCCCGGCTCGATACAGCTCTACGGTGCGGTCGAGCCTGAACTGCTCGACGTCGCCGAACAGTTGCTCGCGGACCTGCCGCCCAACCACCGCAAGCGCGGCCCGTTCGTATCTGCCGAAGAGTTCCGCGGCTTGGCATCGGCGGAGATCCTTTCGTACCGTCAGTCAGCGCCTGGTTTCGGCAGCTACCCCGAGGTCCGCGACGACATCTATGCGGGACTGCTCGTGAGCCGGGGGACGCTCTACATCGGCGCGGGCGCGAAGCTCCCGGCGTCGCGCGTCGATGCGCTCATCCAGCACGAGGTCGGTACGCATATGGTGACGCACCACAATGGCCGCACCCAGCCGTTCAGGTTGCTCTCGGTCGGTCTACCGGGCTACGAAGGGCTACAAGAAGGCCTCGCAGTGCTCGGCGAGTACCTGTGCGGGGGGCTCGATGTGGACCGCATGCGGGTGCTCGCCGCACGCGTGGTCGCGGTCCACGCACTCGAGCACGGGGCGGAGTTCGTCGACACGTTCCGCCTGCTGAGGGAGCGCGGGTTCACTCAGCGGACGGCCTTCACCATCGCCACGCGCGTTCACCGCGGCGGTGGTCTCACCAAGGACGCGATGTACCTTCGCGGCCTTACGGGAATACTTAACCATATGGCCAATGGCTGCGAGTTCGACCATCTGTTCCTCGGCAAGGTGTCGATGGCTCACCTGCCGGTGATCGATGAG
>SLCP01000143.1 GCA_007125735.1 Coriobacteriia bacterium
GCCGGCATCGTGAGCAGCGCCTGGTCGCGCACGCCGTGAAGCATGTCGTTGATCTGGCGCGCACGACGCGCGGAGAGGATGCACAGGGTGTACTTGGAGTCCACCTTGGAGAGCAACAGGTCGATCTCGGGGTTGATAACCATGGGTTCGAATCAGTCCTTCTGTCCGGAGTGGCGCTGTCGCGCGCACGTGGTGACGATGGCCGCGAGCTCCTCGGTTGCCTGCTCGACGTCGTCATTTATTACCACATAGTCGTAGGTGCCCGCAATCGCGAGCTCCTCGCGGGCGGTGCGCAGCCGCCGCTCGATCTGCTCGGGCGTCTCGCTCCCCCGCTTCACGAGACGGTTGCGCAGCTCGTCGAAGTTCGGCGGCTCGATGAAGACGAGGACCGACTCAGGCATCCGCTCCTTGACCTGGGCCGCGCCTTGCGGATCGATCTCGAGCACCACGATCTCGCCACGTTCGAGCCGCTCCTCCACCGGGTCCCGCAGCGTGCCGTAGCGGTTCCCATGCACCTCGGCCCACTCCAGCAACCCGTCCGCCGCGATGAGGCGGTCAAACTCCTCGGCAGGCAGGAACACGTAATCGACGCCTTCGACCTCTCCTGGCCGAGGAGATCGCGTCGTCGCCGAGACCGACAGCCAAACGCCGGGAACCCTGTCGAGCAGCGCTCGAACCAGGGTTCCCTTCCCGGCCCCGGAGGGACCGGACACGATAAACAACCTGCCCGGACTAGCGTGCCGGCAGACCTTCGCGTCGTCTTCGGTCGTAGGATCGACCGGCACCTAGGCGAGCTTCTCCATGAGGGCTTCGCGCTGGCGGGCACCGAGACCCTGGATCCGGCGGCTCTCAGAGATCTCGAGCTCGTCCATGATCTTGGCGGCCTTGGCCTTGCCGTAGCCCGGGAGGCTCTCGAGGAGCGTCGAGACCTTCATGCGCGCAACGATGGGATCGTCGCTCTTGGCCATGACGTCCGCGAACGACATCTTGCCCTCTTTGATCTTCGCGCGCAGCTCTGCACGCTTCTGGCGGGCCTCGGCGGCCTTCTTCAAAGCTGCCTTGCGATCCTCATCCGAAAGGTTGGGAAGTGCCATCGTTCCTCCTCGTCCTCTAGGCGGAGCTTGCCGAACACCACACGATTGTACGCACAACTGCACGCCGCTTACAACCATGCCACACGAAAGATGTTACCCCTGACCTGCGAGGATGCCAAGGGCCTCACGACAGGCGGCGGCTTCCGGGGCTGTCGAGCGGCACTCCGGCGGCGCAGTGGCCACACTCTGAGGGGTCCCATGACTCGACCTCGAGTCTCAAGAGAGGGACGAATTCGTGCGCGAACGCCTTGTCTCCCCCGCGGTCGATAAGGGAGACGACCGCGACCACTTCGCCCCCCGCGTCGGCAACCAGTTCAGCTACCTCAGCAACGGATCCACCCGTCGTGACCACGTCTTCTACGATGAGCACGCGTGCACCGGACGGCACCTCGAACGAGCGGCGGAACTGCATCCGGCCCTCGACTCTCTCGCTGAAGATGAACTTGACCCCCAGGGCTTGCGCGACGGCGAATCCGATGATGATGCCGCCCACAGCCGGAGCTGCGACGATGTCGACCGTCCGTCCGGTCAATCGGGCTGCGGCACTCGCGGCGAGGCGGGTCGTGAGCACCGGGTCCTCGAGTACACGCGCGCACTGGACGTACGTGTCGGAGTGCCGTCCGCTCGTGAGCTGGAAGTGGCCGCGCAGTATCGCGCCCGCCTCTTCGAGCGCGTTCAGGACCTCGGACTCGGTCATCGCGTGTGTGGCGTCGGACACAGTGACTACCCCTCTCTGACGATACGGTCGACCGCGGCGCCCGGGTCGACAGCCTCGGTGATCGGCCTACCGATGACGAGGTGCGAGGCTCCCGCCGCGATCGCGTCGGCCGGCGTGGCGACCCGCACCTGATCGCCGCGGTCCGCACCGGCAGGTCGCACTCCCGGCGTGACGACGAGTGCCTCGGGACCGAAGGTCTCGCGCGCCGCGGTTGCTTCGTGCGGCGAGCACACCACACCCTGCACGCCGGCCTGACGCGCGAGCGACGTGAGTGCGGCGACCTGCGCGCCAACCGGACCGGCGACGCCCACCTCGGCCAGTGCCACCTCATCCATGCTCGTGAGAACCGTGACCGCGAGCACGTCGGGAGTGTCGAACCCGCACTCCGCGCTCCCCTCGCACGCGCCGAGCACGGCCGCCTCCATCATGGCGCGGCCTCCTGCAGCGTGAACGGTGAACATCCCGCCACCGAGGTGGGCGATCTCGCGCGCCGCGCCGCGCACCTGGTGCGGGATGTCGTGGAGCTTCAAGTCGACGAACACGCTGAAACCGAGGTCGCGCAGTCGAGCCACGATCTCGGGGCCCTCGGCATAGTAGAGCGTCATCCCGACCTTGAGCCATCGCACGCGCCCCTGCAGCGTGCGGGCGAGCGCAAGCGCCGTGTGCGCATCGGTGTCGAGGGCTACGATGATCGAATCGCGCATTGCGGATGCCTCTCCCTGCGTGTCTGACCTGTTCACGTGCGTACCGCTCCCACGAGGTCGCCCACGGAGTCGATCCCGCGCGCGCGGCAGAACTCCGCGATGCCGTCGATGATGCGGATCGTAGTGGTGGGATCGACGAAGTTCGCGGTTCCTACCGCGACAGCGTTCGCGCCCGCAAGGATGAACTCGACGGCGTCTTCGGCGGTCATGATGCCGCCCATGCCTATCACGGGGATGTCGACCGCCTGGGCGACCTGCCACACCATGCGCACTGCGACCGGCTTGATGGCGGGTCCGGACAGACCGCCGACCCCCCGCGCCAGTTTGGGCCGGAACGTGTCGACGTCGATCGCCATGCCGAGGAGCGTATTGATGAGCGAGACCGCGTCTGCGCCTGCGGCCTCCACCGACCGGGCGATCTCGGCGATGTCGGTCACGTTGGGAGAGAGCTTGATGATGAGTGGGCGTTCGGTCACTGCACGGCACGCACGGGTCACCTCGGCTGCAGAGTCACACGAAGTGCCGAAGGCCATGCCGCCCTCGTCGACGTTGGGGCACGAGATGTTGACCTCGTAGCCGGCGACGCGCGCTTCCCGTTCGAGGCGTTGTA
>SLCP01000075.1 GCA_007125735.1 Coriobacteriia bacterium
AGGCCGAGAAGCGGTATAACGGTAGCGACCCGATACGACCTCAGGAGCCGTGAATCATGGTCGCCGATTTCGATCTTCCCTATCCGCAATACCGCTGCCCGACGTGCGGCAAGGACTTGCCGCTCAACGAGGCGCGCATGACGGTCACGTGCGCCGAGCACCAGACGCCCGAGTCCGTCGGGTTCGCCGTGCGCGCGGCGCGTGCGGACGACCGTCATGACATCGAGGAGATCTGCGACCGGGCGCTCGGGGAGACCGAGGTCGACGTGTTCGACCGCACGTTCGACGTGCTTGCGGGCGACAACCTCATCGCGGACGCTGACGGCGCGCTCGCCGGCCTGCTCTCCCTCGCGATCGATCGCGGCGAGGTGGTCATCGTGCTGCTCTCCGTCTACCCCGACTACCAGGGGCAGGGCGTGGGCGCCGCGCTGTTGCGCTCGGCCGTCGAGTTCGCGCGCGAGCGCGGGCTGCCCGGCATCCGCGTGGCGGTCTCCAACGACGACATCCCGCTCCTCTACTTCTACCAGCGCCACGGGTTCGTGCTCTACGACGTCGCTGTGGGCTCCCTCGCCGACCGCGCAGGCGCGTCGGTCGCCGGGTTCTCCGGCATCCCGTCCCGCGACGAACTCTACCTGCGTCGCCCGGTGGCCGCCGAGTAGTGCGCCCACCCACACCCGCAAGGAGGCCTTTCATGCACCGACGCATCATCACCGCTGCGTGCGCACTCGCGCTCGCGACCGTCTCGCTCGCCGCGTGCGCGCCGGATGAGACCGCTGAGGCGCCCGTCCCGCAAGAGCCCGCGCCGCTCGTCATCGGCACGCTGCCGACAGAAGACATGCTGCCGCTGTGGGTGGCCGAGGAACGCGGCGTCTTCGCCGAGCTCGGACTCGACTCTGTCGAGATCGTCACGTTCCAGGCGGCCCAGGAGCGCGACATCGCGCTCGTCGCCGGCGAGATCGACGCGTTCATGGGCGACATCATCGCCGCAGCTCAGCTCGAGGCCGCCGGCACACCGGTCACCATCGCGACGGTCATGCTCGGCTCGACGCCGGCCGAGGGCCGCTTCGGAATCGTGAGCGCGCCGGAGAGTGGCTATAACGATCTCGCCGCGCTTGCGGGCGTGCCGATCGGCACGTCGATGAACACCATCCAGGAGTACGTGGTCGACGGGCTCATGCGGCAGGCGGGCGTGGACGCGGCCGATGTCGTCAAGGAAGACGTCGCGAAGGTGCCGGTGCGCTTCGACCTGCTCATGCAGGGCCAGCTCAGGGCTGCGGCGCTCCCCGAGCCGCTCCTCACGCTCGCTGAGGCGCAGGGAGCGACGCTACTCGCCGATGACACGACCGGCGAGAACATCTCCCAGACAATCCTCGGCTTCTCCGATGTCTACCTCGCAGAGTCTGGTGGCGTGGAGGCCATGGTGGCCCTGCTCGCCGCATGGGACGCCGGCGTCGAGATCGTCAACGAGGATCCCGATGTGTGGCGCGACCTGCTCGTCGAGCAAGCGCGCCTCCCCGAGCCCGTCCGGGACACCTACGTCATCAACGTCTACCCCAAGGCGCAGATACCCACCGCCGAGCAGGTCGACGCGGTACTCACCTGGATGTCCGAGAAGGGCATCTTGCGAAACGGCGTGACCTACGAGGATCTCGTGTTGCTCACACCGTAGGGGGGAGCCGTGGCGGGACTCGAGGTCCGAGGCGCGAGCCTCACGTACCGGGGCGTGGGCGGCGACGTCGACGCGCTCGACGGACTCGACGTCACTGTGGCCGATGGTGAGCCGATCGCCGTGATCGGCCCAAGCGGATGCGGCAAGTCCACGCTGCTGCTGCTCGCCGCGGGACTGCTCGCTCCGACACGCGGCACGGTAGCGGTAGGCGGCACGCAGGTCGCAGGTCCTCGGCTGACCACGGCGCTCATCTGGCAGGACTTCGGGCTGTTGCCGTGGAAGACGGTGCTCGCCAACGCTGCGCTCGGTCTGCAGGTGCGCCGCATCGACCGGGCCGAGCGTCTCGACCGCTCCCGTGCGTCGCTCGCACGCGTGGGACTCGGAGGGTTCGAGGAGGCCTACCCCGCCGAGCTTTCAGGCGGGATGCGCCAGCGACTCGCGGTCGCCCGCGCACTCGCGCTCGACGCCGACCTCCTGCTCATGGACGAGCCGCTCTCCGCGCTCGACGCGCTCACCCGCGAGGACCTGCAAGACCTTCTGCTCGAGCTGTGGCTGCAGCGCCGCCACACGAGCGTGCTCGTCACGCACTCGATCGAAGAGGCGGTCTACCTCGGTAGGCGGGTGATCGTGCTCTCGCCAAGGCCGGGGCGCGTGGCCGCCGAGATCGACAACCCGCGCATGGGCGAGCCGGGCTACCGCGACACGTCCGAGTTCTACGAGCGCTGCGCCGAGCTGCGGCACTTGCTCGCAGCCGAGGGAGCCGTGGGCGGAGGGCCGTCGTGAACGGGTCGCTCGCGCGCAAGCTCGCAGGCTACCTCGGCGCGTCGCTCGTGCTGCTCGCTGGGTGGCAGCTGCTTTCGTGGGCGATCGGGTCGCCCGCGCTACCCGGACCGGTGCCCGCGCTCGGGGCGTTCGGCGCCGGGGTCGCGGGCGGCGACATCGTCCCGCACCTGCTGTCGAGCGCGTGGCGCGTGCTCGCCGCTACGGCGCTCGGCACCGTGCTCGCGGTGCCGCTCGGGCTCGTGCTCGGCCGGTCGCCGCGGCTCGACGCGGTCGCCGCGCCGCTCATCTTCCTGACGTACCCCGTGCCCAAGGTCGTTTTCCTACCGGTGCTGCTCATCTTGCTGGGGCTCGGGGACGCGAGCAAGATCGTGCTCATCACGCTCATCGTCTTCTTCCAGCTGCTCGTCACCGCACGGGACGCCTCGCGCGCGATTCCGCCCGGCTCGGTGCTCTCGGTCCGCTCGCTCGGGGCAGGGCGCGCCGATGTGTTCCGCCACGTCGTGTTCCCCGCCGCGCTGCCCGACATCTTCACGGCGCTCCGCATCGGCACCGGCACGGCGGTGGCGGTGCTCTTCCTCGCCGAGTCGATCGCCGGCCGAACCGGGCTCGGCTACTACATCGTG
>SLCP01000162.1 GCA_007125735.1 Coriobacteriia bacterium
CGACGAGGTTGATAGGCTGCAGGTGTAAGCACAGCAATGTGTTCAGCCGAGCAGTACTAATTGGCCGAGGTCTTGATCTCATTCGCGGAATCTTCAAGCGCTATGCAGCTCTCAGGGTGCGGACGACGCGCTCTGCGAAGCGCATGACAACGGCATATCGTAGCCGTCCGGCGAGAGCCGTCGGATGTGTTCAGTGGTTATGGCGGAGGGGGTACACCCGATCCCATTCCGAACTCGGTAGTTAAGTCCTCCAGCGCCGATGGTACTGCGGCGTAGGCCGTGGGAGAGTAGGACGCCGCTGAACACATCTGACGGCTCTCTCGCGTTTCGCACCTTGCGCAGAACGGATGTCATTCCCGCTCCCGCCCGGCGCGTGGGCGGGCGCCGGCATTCTTGAGCGTGTTGGTCAGGATTATGCTAGAATCCCCTGACATCGGCACGGATGTGGTGGCCGCGGTGCGGTCCGCACGATCGACAGGAAGGAGCTCCCCATGGAGGAGCGAGTACAGGCAGCTCTGGACAAGATCCGTCCCGCGCTACAGGCAGACGGCGGGGACGTTGAGTTCGTTGAGATGACCGAGGACGGGGTCGTGAAGGTCCGTCTTCAGGGCGCATGCCGGGGATGCCCGATGTCCCAGCTCACGCTTGCGAACGGCGTCGAGCGCGTGCTGAAGGAGGACATCCCGGAGGTCACTCGAGTCGAGTCGGTTCCGTAGAGCACACAGAGGAAGACCCGACAGAAGGCCGCCTGCCATGGGCGGCCTTCTGCGTTTCCGGGACGGATGCCGTCCACTCTCTCACGAGACCTTCGCGCAGCGCCAAGCGACCGGTCTTCGCCTCGAAAGTGCCGTCTATCTCTCGGACGTTGACTCATGATATAGTGGCGCGGTAGACTGCGCATCGCAATATGTTGTGGTTCATAAGCAGATGACGGACCCGGCGATGATGTCGGGTCCGGTGTGTCAGCACCGGAGAAGGGGGCGCCACCCGTGGCAGGTCATGAGAGCACCAAGACGTATTCCCGCGCGATCGACGAGATACTCACGCCAAACTCGCTCAAAGTGTTGCAGAAGCGGTACTTGTGCAAAGACGACGACGGCAACGCCGTCGAGAACCCGAGCGACATGTTCGTCCGGGTCGCCGAGAACATCGCATCCGCAGAGCGCGTGTGGGGCGCCGACGACGCCCAGGTAGCCGAGGTGGCCTACGACTTCTACGACCTCATGACATCCCTGGAGTTCTTGCCCAACTCTCCCACGCTCATGAACGCCGGGCGTGACCTTCAGCAGCTCTCTGCGTGCTTCGTGCTGCCGGTCGCCGACTCCATGGAGTCGATCTTCGGGGCGGTGCGCGACACCGCGATCATCCACAAGTCGGGCGGCGGTACCGGGTTCTCCTTCTCGCGCCTGCGTCCTGCCGGTGATCAGGTACGTTCGACCCAGGGCGTCTCGAGCGGTCCGGTATCGTTCATGCGTGTCTTCAATCAGGCGACGGAGGCGGTCAAACAGGGTGGTACGCGCCGCGGCGCCAACATGGGTGTGCTGCGCGTCGATCACCCCGACATCCTCCACTTCATCGAGTGCAAGTCCGCCGGGGACTTCGCCAACTTCAACATCTCCGTCGCGCTGACCGAGGACTTCATGGAGGCGGTCAAGGCGGGGACCGCCTACGACCTGCGCAACCCGCGTTCCGGCGAGCCGGTCGGCACCCTCGACGCGCGTGACGTCTACACCCGTATCGTCGACATGGCGTGGGCGACCGGAGACCCGGGCATCATCTTCATCGACCGCGTCAATCGGGATAACCCCACGCCTCATCTCGGCGAGATCGAGTCCACCAACCCGTGCGGCGAGCAGCCGCTCCTGCCCTACGAGGCGTGCAACCTGGGTTCGGTGAACCTCGCCAAGTTCGTGACCATCGGCGACGAGGGCCCCGTGGTGGCCTGGGACCGGCTCGGCGACGTCGTACATCGCGCGGTGCGCTTCCTCGACGATGTCATCGAGGTCAACCGGTACCCCCTGCCCGAGATCGACGAGCTCGCGCGCGGCAACCGCAAGATCGGCCTCGGCGTCATGGGGTGGGCTGACATGCTCATCAAGATGGACGTACCGTACGACTCCGACGAGGCCGTCGCTCTCGGCGAGAAGGTGATGGGCTACATCGACGCGGAGGCCAAGGCCGCTTCGCGCAAGCTGGCCGAGGAGCGCGGCGCGTTCCCCAACTTCGAGGGCTCGATCTACGACACGCCCGCGGGTGGCCCGATCCGCAACGCGACGGCCACCACCATCGCGCCCACCGGCACGCTGTCGATCATCGCGAACAGCTCCTCGGGAGTCGAGCCGCTCTTCGCCGTCTCCTACGTGCGCACCGTCATGGACAACGATCGTCTCATCGAGGTGAATCCGGCGTTCGAAGAGGTCGCGGTCAAGCGCGGCTTCTACAACCAGGAGCTCATGGCGCTCATCGCCGATCATGGCAGCGTCCACGGAATCGACGAGGTGCCCGAAGACGTCCAGCGTGTCTTCGTGACCGCACACGACATCGAGCCCGACTGGCACATCCGCATGCAGGCGGCGTTCCAGAAGCACACCGACAATGCGGTGTCCAAGACGGTCAACTTCGGCAACGAGGCCACACCCGAGGACGTCCGCCACGTCTACGACCTCGCCTACGAGCTCGGTGTCAAGGGCGTGACCATCTATCGGGACGGCTCGAAAGACAATCAAGTGCTGTCGACGGGCAAGACCGCGAAGGGCGGCGCTAGCGAGACCGTAGTGCGTCCGGGCGAGATCGAGCCCCGCCCGAGGCCGCTCGTCACCGAGGGCCGCACGGAGAAGATACTCACCGGTTGCGGCAATCTCTACGTCACGGTGAACTGGGACGAGCAGGGCATGTGCGAGGTCTTCACGCAGATGGGCAAGTCGGGCGGGTGCGCTTCGAGCCAGTCCGAGGCGCTGTCGCGCATGATCTCCGTTTCGCTCAGAGCGGGTGTCGACCCCGAGGCGATCTTGAAGCACTTGCGCGGTATCCGCTGTCCGAGCCCGAGCTGGGCAGAGGGCGGCAAGGTC